>NYZX01000070.1 GCA_002686065.1 Pseudobdellovibrionaceae bacterium
TCGTCTAGGTCGAACCTAAACGACGAGTTCAATGCGCAGCAATTGCCCGAGCACCCTGACTACTACTTGGGTATCAAATACGTCTTTAAATAATGTGATCAATCAGATGCTGGGGTCGATGACTTGAAAGGTCAGGCTGGGTACGACGTAGCCGTGGCCTAAGTCCAAGTCGATTCCTTCCTCGATAAGCTTTAACTGCTTTTCTAGGGGTGGGAAAGCGACTGGTGATTCCAAGGATTTTGTCAGTGTGAAAAAACCTCTTTGATACTGTCGAAAGATGGTTGGATAGGTTGTCGTTAGCCAGGAAACTAAATTGGTCTTCGGGCGAGAGCGATAATAATACACGGTATCGCGTTTATACTTACTGACGGGGCCAATATGAATATAGGCTTGGCCCCCGGGCTTTAGGGCTTCATAAATGGCTCGAAGTAGTTCGATGCGTTCAGGGGAGTAATAAAAAGCGCCAAACAAGTCTGTGATTAGGTCGGCTTTTCCTTTGTATTGTTTTAAAGCTGTCTGGGAATATCCCACATGGTAATAAAAAGACGAGCGGATATCTTTGAGGACACCATGTAGTGAGCGGACCTCTTTAGCGAAGGCCTTTTTAACTTTGGTGTCGGTCCATGGCATCGCGCTGGGTAGGTTATCCGAGCTGACCTGTTTTCCCTGCTGCACATCCTTAGCAAAGGTCAGTANCATCTTGGTTAGCAGCTGGCCANTNGGCAGCTTGATTCCGGTCACNATATGATGGTTTGCAAGGGCGTCACGCCGGCGAATGACTTCGCTTTCNGGGGACAAGATTTGTTCGATCAATTGTTGTGTGGGTGTTTCTAGGATNTGAAAGTACTCACTNTAGTCCTGAGGATTAATTGCGATCACCTGCGCTGAAGTTTTATATGCGACNGTACGGGCTGCGACACTTATCCCGGACCCCGAGTCGATATAAAGACTGTTTTTATCTAGGCCTTCGATGGCGTTTTTAAATCCNGTCGNAAACCGCTGTTCATAATCATGAAGTGTTCGATAGTTGGTTTGCCCATAGTCTTCGGCTGATTGGCTGGCGTTCACGTTCTGGTTTTTATATTCGAAGGCGCGCCAAGAGAATAGGTCCTCACATCGGTTTTCGGCCGACTGGCCTTGGCCTGACAGGACCATGGATATCATCAAAACCAGTTTAGCAGAGCGAGAAGGCATCAGAGTCATTGCCTCTCGTACTGCAAGTTCAATTCCATAGGAGCAGGGGCTCTTTGCCGATCGAGATTCAGGCCAGGAACTGGACCTGTCGACAAAGTATTCGCTGCCATTATCTGTCACTTCATCTGTCGAAATGTCAGGTTGATTCGGGCNTCTTTGANGAGCTTGGTCGGGGGNAGTCGATGTAGCCAATGTTGTTGTGTNGGCGNTTCCATGATCAGNAATGAGCCTGTTCTTAGCAGTAAAGACCGGGTTTCTTTGGTTTTCTTGTGTTTAAAGGCGAATTTGCGTTCGGCTCCCAGGCTTAGTGAAGCAATCATTCCGTCTGGTTGTAGCTCTTTTTCATTATCGCAGTGCCACCCCATTCCTTCGTCCCCACTGTGATACAAGTTCAGTAAGCACGAGTTAAAGGTTTGNTCGGTAGCCATCTCTACNAGGGCTTTTANTTCTAGTAGGTGTTCGGTCCAAGGTTTAGCAANTTTAGTGACGTTCGAATAGGTGTAGCTGGTCGAGGTGTCTGCATACCAAGCAACCAGNCGTTTTGTGATATGGCGTCGGCCAAAAAGAACNGTTTCGTCCTGTTNCCAATCGATNTGCTGTCGAAGNTGATNGTACGAGTCATCGGCCTGCGNGGGGGAAAGTAATTCNCCGGTATCGTAGGCGTGGCCATCGTATGGAAGGATATTGGCTAAGGGATCAATCCGTCGCTGGGTCATGTTCACAGGATTAAATAAGCTTTTGCTTTTCGCGAGCGATGGTGTTGTCGGGGCTGCCGAGGGTTAAGATTGGGGTTGTTTGGTGCACTTTGANTTGTTCTCGCAAAACATGCACTTGTTTCCCATAACGCGGCCAAGGCCGCCGCATGAGCCCTTAAGGGGCTTATTGCTGAAAATGACTCCGACGGCCATGCCCGCTAAGCAAATGGCCACGATGATTAAGCTAGCAAAAAAATATGCGATCATTTGTTAAGGCCTTTCGTCCGTTCAGTTAAGCCCAGTCACGTGCTTGAAAGCATCTGTGGACTTGATGGCAAGTATATCATTATCTTCAATGATCATAAATACAGGAAGGTTCTGTTTTTGGGCGTATTCCCAAGCTCGTGTTGGTCCCATGGCCATCAAGGCTGTAGCCAAGGCGTCAGCTTTCATACAGCTCTTGTCGACAACGCTGACCGACAGCAGTGAATGNGTCACNGGCTTGAAGGTTTTCATGTCAATCGTATGAGAATAGGTCGTTTTTCCGTGGTCATAAAAGTTTCTGTAGTTTCCTGATGTCGCTAGGCTCATGTCATNTAAGCTGAAGGTTTGTTGGATGCCGCGACCTTCGCGCTGGGGCTTTTCAATGGCCAGNGTCCATCCCTGGTTGCCACCTTTTTTTCCCGAGACTTTGATTTCACCGCCAATTTCTACCAAATGATTGGTATAGCCTTTGCGTTTTAGNAAGTCCGAAACTTGATCAACGGCAAAGCCTTTGGCTGATGCGGATAAATCAATATAGGTTGCATTGTGGGCCTTGGTGACAGCCCAATCTGGGTTGGTTCCGGCTTTTTTCAGGGACACTTTGTCGAAGCCAACCACTGGCTTAAGGGCTGAAAGCTGCTCCTGGCTAGGAGGAGATCGATCTTTCTTNGGGCCAAANCCCCAAGCATTCACCAAGGGGCCAATCGTCGGATCAAAGGCGCTGTCNGTCTCCTGAGCAAGCTTCAGAGAATATTGTAGAACTTCAGCAAACCAGGGGCTAATCGTGATAGCTTGATTGGCTTTGGCTTTATTTACTTTGGTGATCTCAGAGTCAGANTGGTAGGTCGACATCTGTTGGTTCACTTTCGCAAGAAGCGCATCGATTTCAGACTGAAGCGCCTGAGTATCCGATTTGTGTTGCGAAAGATAGCGGATATTATATGTGGTTCCCATCGTCTTGCCGGTCAGTGAGNCCGGCGNTGACGGTGAGCTGCAGCCAAAAAAGGCCAAAGCGATCAGAAGGTGTAAAATCAAAGAAGAGGTTTTANAGGGCGTATAAGGTTTGCGCGCCAAAAAGTTAGCCTCCAAAGTCATCCAGCATAATATCTTCGCGTTCGACCCCAAGGTCCAAAAGCATGTTAATCACACTTTCATTCATGATGGGTGGTCCACAAAGGTAGTATTCACAGTCTTCCGGATTCGGGTGATCTTTTAGGTACTCTTCATAAAGTACGTTATGAATAAACCCGGTATGTCCTGTCCAGTTGTCCGTGGGCAGTGCGTCCGAGAGGGCGACATGCCATTTAAAGTTCGGATTTTCCTTTTGGATTTCATCGAAGTCTTCGACATAGAACATTTCACGAACAGATCGGGCACCATACCAAAAGGTGACTTTACGGTCGGTTTTAATTCTGCGGAATTGATCAAAGATATGTGACCGCATCGGGGCCATACCAGCTCCACCGCCAACGAAGACCATTTCTTTCTTAGTGTCACGGGCGAAAAACTCACCGAATGGACCCGAGATAACGACATCGTCACCTGGTTTAAGGTTAAAGATATACGATGACATGATGCCCGGTGGAAGTCCGCTTGACCTTGGCGGAGGTGTTGCAATCCGCACATTCAGCATAATCAAACCTTTTTCTTCCGGGTAGTTCGCCATCGAATAGGCTCGGACGGTCTCTTCGTCGACCTTTGAACGGTATTGCCACAAGTTGAACTTATCCCAGTCCTCTTTGTACTCCTCTTCGATATCAAAATCTTTAAAATCAATATCAAGACCTGGAGGTCGTTCGATCTGGATAAATCCGCCGGCACGGAACGGGACGGATTCACCCGCTGGTAGCTCAAGAACAAGTTCTTTGATGAAAGTGGCAACGTTGTGGTTTGACCGAACTTTGCACGTCCATTTCTTTACCCCGAAGACCTCTTCAGGTACTTCGATCTTCATGTCTTGCTTAACGGTGACTTGGCAAGAAAGTCGCTCACCTTCACGGGCTTCACGCTTGGTGATATGGCTTGTTTCTGTTTCAAGAATGTCACCGCCGCCTTCAAAAATCTTTACTTTACACTGGGCACAGGTTCCGCCGCCACCGCAAGCGCTGGAAACGTAAAGTTTGTTGTCAGCAAGTACATTTAACAGTTTTCCGCCAGCAGACACTTCGATGTCTTTTTCACCGTTGATATTAATGCTGACCGGGCCCGATGCGACAAGTTTCGACTTGGCAGCTAGAATGATTAACACAAGGGCTAGGATGACCCCTGTAAACATCAATACGCCTAATACAATCACACTCATTACTTATTCCCTTTGGTGCAAATTAAAGTTGAATACCCGAGAAGGATAGAAAGCCAAGAGCCATAAGCCCAACAACAATAAATGTAATACCTAGCCCGCGAAGGCCCTCTGGTACGTCTGAATATTTCATTTTCTCACGAATACCGGCTAAAGCAGCGATGGCCAGTGCCCAGCCAAAACCAGACCCGACCCCGTAGACGACGGATTCGCCAAAAGTGTAGTCACGTTCAACCATGAAAAGTGACCCTCCAAGGATCGCACAGTTAACGGTAATAAGCGGCAAGAAGATCCCGAGGGCGTTATATAGCGCTGGGACATACTTATCTAAGGTCATTTCTAGAATTTGAACAGCGGCTGCGATAACGCCAATATAGCAGATCAATCCAAGAAAGCTTAAATCGACACCTTCTATTCCGGCCCAGGTCAGAGCGTTCTCTTTTAAAAGGTAGTTATACAAAAGGTTGTTTAGCGGGATCGTAAGGGTTTGTACAACAANCACGGCTACGCCTAGACCGATCGCTGTTTTTACCTTCTTAGAAACGGCTAAAAACGTACACATCCCTAAGAAGAACGATAGGGCTAAGTTTTCGATAAAGACGGCTTTTACAAATAAAGTGATATAATGTTCTAACATGGTTTACCTCACGCTTCTTCGATCTGGTCTTTTTTCCAAGTTCGAAGACCCCATATGAAAAATCCAATTAAAAAGAAAGCACTTGGGGCTAATAAAGCCATCCCGTTTGGTTGGTACCATCCGCCCTCTGAGGTGAGGCTTAGGANTTGAACTCCAAACAGTTTACCGCTTCCCAGTAGCTCACGGAAAAAGGCAACAACCATCAGTACTAAGGCGTAACCAAGTCCGTTTCCAAGGCCATCAAGAAAGCTCACCAGCGGCGTGTTTTTCATGGCAAACCCCTCGGCTCGACCCATGACGATACAGTTCGTGATAATAAGTCCAACAAAGACGGAAAGTTCCTTTGCCACATCGTAAACAAAAGCCTTTAGAAGCTGGTCGGTCAGTATGACCAGCGAGGCGATGACTGTCATTTGAGCGATAATTCGAATGCTAGAAGGGATCTGGTTTCGAATGATACTGACAAAGAAGTTTGAAAATCCAGTGACTAAAACCACTGCGATACTCATGACCAAAGCCTTATCCATACGGGTTGTCACCGCCAGGGCAGAACAAATTCCAAGGATCTGAAGGGCAATGGGATTATTGTTAAATAGGGGCTCTAATAAAACCTTTTTAAATTTAGACATTATTGCTCCTGTGTCTCTTCAGATGAGGGGTCAGCGCTGTCAGTTAGATCTTGTTGGGATCGAAGGCGGGCAAGGTAAGGGCCAAAGCCGTCATCACCCAGCCAGTACTGAACAAGGAAAGTGACACCATTACTTGTGATGGTGGCTCCAGATAAACCATCTACTTTGTATTCTGATTTCGGGTCAGAAGAATCGACAGCTCCTTTGACGACTGTGATTTTCACATCATCAAAGTTTTCGTCGAAGGCTTTTTTGCCCTTCCAAATGGCTTTCCATTTCGGGTTATCGATTTCACCACCTAGTCCAGGGGTTTCACCATGAGCGTAAAAGCCGAGTCCGCGTACGGTACGAAGGTCTTTGTCCAATGCCAGAAAACCATAAAGTGTCGACCAGAGGCCTTTTCCTTTAATGGGTAGAACAAGCATTTCAAGTGACCCGTCTTTAAGGTATTTGTACGCCGGGGCGTATTTCGATCGGACTTTAATGCCCGCGATGTCGGCCTTTGGATCGATGACCTTGTTCATTTCAGGGTCTTTGCTGGCCTTTTCTTGGCTGAATGTGGCCGCTTCGATATCTGTTGGCTCTCCTGTTTCAAGTTCGATCACTTCGGCCTGAATTTGAGTATAGGCCTGATTGATTTCTTCCGGTGTCACCGGCTCTTCGATCAAACCTGATGCCAGTAGAAGGTTCTTCTTTACGTCCAGAACCTTGTTCGCTTCTTGGGCGGGTTTTAAAAGTACAGCCGCCCCGGAAACCAATATAGAGCAGGCCACACAAAGGATCGCTGCGACAAAAAGTGTTTTCATTGCATCATTTTTCATAACGTAACTTTCGTCTTTTGATGTTGGCGTTCACCACAAAGTAATCAATCAGCGGCGCAAATACGTTTCCGAATAGAATGGCTAGCATCACACCTTCAGGGAAGGCGGGGTTGACCACACGGATAAGAATCGCAACCACTCCGATCAAGGCGCCGTAAAAATATTGGCCCTTATGGGTCATAGCAGCGCTGACCGGATCTGTGGCCATGAAGACACATCCAAAGGCAAAGCCACCGATCACAAGGTGCCAGGCTGGGGTCATAGCAAACATATAGTTTGTGTCACTTCCAACGGCGTTGAAAAGCGCTGCTAAAGCAACGGCTCCAACTGTCATGCTAAGCATGATTCGCCATGAGCCAATTCCTGTGGCGATAAGAACAGCGGCACCAAATAGACATAGAAGGGCCGATGTTTCACCCATTGATCCAGGGATGAGTCCAACAAATGCTTGCCACCAACTGTAGTTAAGCGCGCCGACTCCATTTAAGGCGACATTTCCCAAGGTTGTGGCTCCTGAAAATCCGTCAGCCGCAACCCAGACAAGGTCACCCGAAATCTGAGCCGGATAGGCAAAGAACAGGAATGCACGGGCTGTTAGGGCTGGGTTTAGAAAGTTCTTTCCGGTTCCACCAAAGACCTCTTTCCCGACAACCACGCCAAACGAAATCCCTACGGCGACCTGCCATAGTGGAATTGTTGGGGGAAGGATCAGCGGAAAAAGAAGTCCTGTGACAAGAAACCCTTCGTTAATTTCGTGTTTTCGAATGGTTGCGAAAATGGCTTCCCATAGGCCGCCCACCATATTGCAAACAAGAAAGACGGGAACAAAATATAAAGCTCCCAGCAAGAACGAGGATAAAATGTTAGAAGGGTCGACGGAAAAGCCAAGAGCGTGGAACAAAGATCCTCTCCAGCCAGAGACTTCGCTCAGGCCAAGGCTTTGTAGGCCAAGTTGAGCTTGATGGCCCGTGTTGTACATGGCGAAAAAGATAATGGGCGTTAAAGCCATCGCCACGGTGATCATGGCTCGTTTTAGGTCAATGCCATCTCGAACATGAACGGCCCCTTCGTTAACATCAGGGGGAGTATACAAAAACGTGTCGATCGCTTCGTAAAACGGATAAAACTTTTCAAGCTTACCACCATTAACGAAGTGCTTGTGTTGAGCATCAAGAATCGTTCTTAGGAATTTCATCTGGATTAGCCCTCCTTCTCAATTAAGCTCAGGTTTTCTCGAAGGATTGGGCCGAAGTCCACCTTGCCGGGAGCTACAAATGTCAAAAGCGATAGATCTTCTTCAGCAAGTTCTAGGCAGCCTAGGTCTTGGGCTTGTTCGGTGTCTTTTGTCACCAGTGATCGAAGAAGTTGGGTCGGTAAAATATCTAAGGGCATCACTTTTTCAAAGGATCCAATTGGAACCATCGCACGGTACGAGCCGTTTCGACTGGTGTTGAATGGAAACTTTTTAGACGGCATCAACTTAGATAGGTAAATGCGTTGAACGGAAAACTTGTCCAAGCCGGGCGATTGCCAACCAAGAAATTCACGAGGAGATTCTTCAGCCAGAGCAGAGATTTGCTGATGATAGTGCCCAAGGTAGCCAAAAGACCCTTCGTTTTTTCGACCATTTAGAACAGAGCCGCTGACGACGCGAGTTGGTCCCTCGGTGAGTTCATCGCGAACTAAGTCTTCCAAGCAGGCGCCTTTTCGGGTGATGATGTATCTCGGTTTTTTTACATGAGGGCCGGCAAGTGTAATGACTCGCTCGAAGTCAAGCTGACCTGTCTGCAGTAAAGAGCCGATGGCAATAACATCTTGGTAGCCAGCGTGCCAAACATAACTATTAGGGCTCACTGGGTCTACCATATGGATATGAGTTCCAACATTTCCTGCCGGGTGCGGCCCAGAGAACTCAACTTTTTCGATCTGCGGTAGATCAGGAAGCTTCATTGCGCTTTCCGGTGAGGCCGAGACGTAAACCTTGCCGTCAGTCAGCTTCGAAAGAGCAACTAACCCAGCCGCGAAGGCATCTTGTTTTTCAGCCAGCCGAGAATCAGCTTTAGGAGCTAAGGGCTCGGTATTTAACGTGTTAACAAAAATGGACTTGGGCTTCCCTTTGACATCAGCGACTTTTTCAAAAGGGCGCTGGCGTAGGCTTGTCCACTCGCCTGACTCGATAAGGAGTTTTCGGATTTCGTCATCCGAGTAGGCGTCCACGGCTTTTTGTTGGTAACTTGAGAAGGCCTGATGCTGTTCATTGTCATCTAATTGGATCACCATGGATTCAAAAACGCGTCTAGGACCTCGGTTGATAGCTGTGACTTTACCTGCTCCAGGGGCGGTAAAAATGAGGCCTTCATTCTTTTTGCAAGAAAATAGCGGTTGCCCGGCTTTCACCATGTCGCCTTCTTTGACAAGCATAGTCGGCTTCATCCCAATATAGTCGGCACCTGTTAAGGCGACAGTACGGACTTTCTTACTACGATCAACATCATTACTGGGCGCGCCAGTGATGGGTAAATCGAGGCCTTTACGAATTTTAAATCTCATACCTGTGATCTCTTTGTTTGCCCTGTGTCAGGGAGTTCTTAAAAGCAAAAGGGATCTATGAACAAAGGCGGACGTCACAAAGGTCGTTTGCGGCGATACCTTGGTTAAATAGAAGCTCTTTCGTAATTTTTAGCCCCTAAAAAATAGCTCTAACGGGCCCAGGACTCAACTAGGTTTCAGTAGAAAGTTGAAATCCCTTTGGGGTCCACTGGCTTTGTTTTGCTAAGCGCAGTGACTTTTTATCCTGTCCGGTTGGGGGATAGACATTTTCAATGAAGGCGGGTGAGTGCTTCGGGCCCTTCTGAAGGTGAAATGTTTACAAGGAATGCATGGCGCACCGAGCCTGTCGCAGCTCTGTTCAGCTAGCGGTCCGAAAAGGGGGCTAGCTGAACCAGTATATTGGTGAAATTTAGGGGGTAAAATAGGTTGGGGCACCTGGGCCGACAGGCAGTCCACAAACAAAAACCCATATATAAAACAGTGCGGACCAGCCAAGCATAAACAAGATCGAATAAGGAAGCATTGTACTGATGATGGTTCCGATTCGAATTCGTTTATCAAATGACTCGGCAAAAGCCAGTATCAGTCCAAAGTAGCTCATCATTGGAGTGATAATGTTTGTCGTTGAGTCTCCGATCCTGTAGGCGGCTTGAATCACTTCGGGCGAGTAGCCAACAAGCATCAGCATCGGAACAAAAATAGGCGCTGTTACAGCCCACTGAGCCGAGGCCGAGCCCAGCATCAAGTTAACCAGACCGCAAATGAAAATAAACGGAATAAAAATCAAGGGGCCGGTTAGTCCCATGGCTTGCATGGCGTTAGCGCCGCTGACAGCAAAGATAGTTCCTAGGTTGGTCCAGCTAAAGAAAGCAATGAACTGAGCCGCGAAGAACACGAGAACCATGTATAAGGCGAGCTTCGACATGGCGCTAGACATCCCTTTGATGACATCTTCATCTGTTTTGATCGTACCAGTAATGCGTCCATATACGATGGAGGGAATTAGGAAGAAGATAAAAATCCAGGCGACGATTCCGCGCATGAACGGCGACCGAAGGGCATCTCCGGTGACAGGGTCACGCAGAATTCCCCACTCGGGAACAATCGTCAGTGCCGCAATGATGCCCAAGCCGAAAATGGTGACAAAAGCCCATTTTAGACCCTTCTTTTCTTGGGAGGTCAGTGGCTTCATCGCGTTTTTTTGATCGACATCTTCAGCATAGCTGTCGTCGTAGGCGCCAAGGTTTGGTTCGACAATTTTTTCGGTGACAAAGCTACCAATGACGGCGATCAGAAACGTCGAGATCAGCATAAAATACCAGTTGATCGCTGGGTGAGTCGCATACTCCGGCGAAATCAGGCGTGCGGCTTCTTGGGTGATCCCACTTAATATGGGGTCGACGGTTCCGATAAATAGGTTGGCCGAATAGCCGCCAGAGACCCCGGCAAAGGCCGCAGCCA
>NYZX01000071.1 GCA_002686065.1 Pseudobdellovibrionaceae bacterium
CCGCCGAATCCCATTGGAACCCCAAAGCGTTGCGTGCTGCCAACGACGATGTCCGCACCAAACTCACCTGGAGGTTTTAGCAAAGCCAAGCTCAGCAAGTCGGTCGAAAAAATACTAAGGGCTGATGATTGCCGGGATTTTTCAATAAAAGCCTCAACATCAGGAATTTCACCAGAAGCACTTGGATACTGAATCACAGCGGCAAAGTAATCGGCCGTTCCTAGGTCGGAATCCTGTAGGTCGGCGACGACCACATCTATGCCAATCGAGTTCATTCGCGTTTGAAGAACGTCCAGCGACTGTGCAAAGACATCTTTATCAACAAAGACTTTATTGCTTTTTGATTTTCTGTTTACGGCTTTGGCCATGGCGACGGCTTCGGCAATGGCTGTGCCCTCATCTAATAAAGACGCGTTAGACAGCTCCATTCCGGTGAGTTCCATAACCATGGTTTGAAAATTTAAAAGGGCTTCCATACGGCCTTGAGAAATTTCGGCTTGGTATGGGGTGTAGGCTGTGTACCAGCCAGGATTTTCAAGAATATTCCGTTGAATCACCGTTGGGGTGTAGGTGCCGTAGTAGCCCTGGCCAATAAAGTTTCGGTAGAGCTTGTTTTTCTGAGCCAGCTTTTTGGTCTGCTTTAAAAAATTGGCCTCGCTTAAAGCTTCAGGAAGATCTAATGAGCCAGAGGCTTGAATCGCCTTTGGGACGACGGCCTGACTGAATTCGTCCAACGATTTGTAGCCCAGCTTTAGCAGCATGGAGTCGATCTGTTCGTCGCTGGGCCCAATATGTCGAGTCTGGAAGTTGTTGTTATCAATGAGGTATTTCGGACTTACGTAAGTCGACGCATTTTTAGACGCCATAATAGCTCCCCGCCATTTGTAAAATTGGGTAAAACCTACCATGGCTAGGGGTTCTAGACCACCCGAAAGCAGCCGCGCCAAGGGCTTGGTCCAATAAAATGAAGCCTATTGAGGGCTGGGTTCAGTCGTTGATGGTGACCGTCGCTTGGTTGTCAATAATCACCAAGCTTGATGGGGATGATAGATCGAGGGTTAGGGTTTCGCTACCTTCTGGCGANCCATCGGAAGNAAGGGGAATCGAAACNGNCTTTGAGGTCTCGCCNGCACTGAAGGTCAGGGTNCCTGATACGGCCGTGTAGTCGGCGCCGGCGGTCGCTGTCCCGTTGTTNGTCGTATAGTCGACCGAGACATCCAAAGTGCTGGGGGCATCGAGTGTGAGGGTGACATCTACNGAGCCCGTCGNCTCGAGTCCACTGGCATCAGAGATTGTNAGTTCGGGAATGTAGTCGTTTGAAGATGTCGGGGTGGTTAGCCCNCGAAGGTCGATGATCGCCAGNTTTCCTGTCGTGGTCCCAATCACGGCCAGGTTTTGGGCCATATTCACATCAATTCCATAGGATTCGTAGCTACCAAGTTCAGAGATCTCTGTTCTTGTTAAAAGGCTTGGGTTGGATGCGTTTGTAACGTCATAGACGTCTAAAAAATGCTGGTTTGAAATGGCGTATAGATAGTCTTTCCCGCCATAGCGAACAGACTTTGAGTCCCGGTAAAGTCCCTTTGGTTTTTCTCGACGGACGACGACAGGTGTTCCGCTGGAAGAATCTATGAATGTAATATAGTTCCCTAGTAGGGCATGCTTTGTCCCATCTTCNGANCTAAAAGCTGTCCAAATCACTGTCGAATTTCCATTCGCATTGGGGATCGAACCTGANAACACAGTTGAGACCGATCCTGTGGCAAGCTCCGTNACAGTGATATCGGTTGTCGAGCTAGAATACCTTTGTGTAAGAACAAGGCTTTCGTTTTCCAAGAAGGCTGACGTATTATTTGAAGTTGTACCTGTGTATTTTGCGATCTCAGTAAAACTATGTGTCGCCTCAGTTAAAGAAACATGAAACCATCCGGTGAATGCTGCGAAAAACACATCGGTTGTCGTTCCATTTGTTGATACTTTTTGGATTTCTCGAACATAGGAGCCGCCAGTGGCTAAAAAATTTCCGACGGTTGCTCCCCATGTGCTGGGGTCTTCGGGTGTTGACCCCAGATCATAGCGGAGCAAGCGGTTAGCTCCGTTGGCAGCAACCAACAGCTTCGAGTAATTGTCGTACAGCTTTAATTGCCGACAGTCCCCATACAGCTGAGCAGGGGTCGAGGTGCTGTTGATTTCTGCGACTAAATGAATGTTGTTCGTGTCTGCAAACGAGACAATTGATAGACACTTCGATCCGTCCGCTGAGGCCGAGTAGATCAGCTTATTGTCCCAATCCACTTCGGGGCTAAAAAACATCAAGCTGGAATCCTCAAAGGTGGCAATAAGATAGGGGATTGTCTCTTCTTCGTCACTTGAGTCTGATGACCCACCACCGATAGACCCTGTAATAGAGTCGTCCGCGAGATTACACGAGCTAAGGCATAGCCCGGCCAGTAAAACCCAAGAAAGGATCATCTTCTTTTGAGACAAAGCACCAGAAACGGACATNAACGTGTGNCTCCNTCTNTTGANNTCATCGGACAGGGTTAATGGNCAGTAAAGAAAANTGNGAAGATTTTCATNCNATTNGTGTTCGNACNCCNNAAGAGAAAGGGGACATTTTATGAANTCNAANCTAGTTGTCCTGGCNGGATTTTTTGTTGCAACCTTTGCCNCNAGCAACGCTTTTGCCGTCCTTGATTTTCTTNACAANAAACAAGCTCCAAAGAAAACGTCTCGATGGACGCTNGCGGANTGGATGTCCACTAAGCGACAAATGAGTCTACAAGATCAATGGTTGGCTATGAATAGTTCCGACAATTTTTATGAGTTTATCTTGGGGGGAGCTCATCAGGATTTTGATGAAAGCTTGGATTCGATGGCCGAGGATGNCGAGCGCACAGCTCAGCGCTACCAATTAACAGCCTTTACCACCATTGCCGGCCTTCATGGGGAGCTGTATCAGTCCAGTGGCTCTTTGGAGCACAAAACGGGGTTATTTTTGTTACGATTGCTGGGTACAAGTCAGCAGAATACCAATCTCACGCTGGGGTATGGACTTCGGTCAACAGAAGTTGAGTTAAGTGCCCAAGGTTATGAATTTGAAAACACGGTNGGGTACGGGTCNTTGACGATGTACGTGACATCAAAGTTTGGTCTGAAGGGTGATTATTATCATCTGTTTGAGTCAGAAGTCGATGGAGTGAAACTTTCGGGCCATGAATCCCGTGCCGGTGTCTTTTTGGAATTCGAGTTTCTTCGTATCACCGGAAATCTTATTCAAAGTCAGTTCGAGTACTCGGGCTTGGTGACTGAATCTCAGGTGGGTGAGGGGTTCGAAGTGATGCTGTCGATTTACTTTTAGGCTCGTGAAGACATTTCATTTAACACACTTTATTCAACCAAGGGGCTCTAGCGTCTCTGTTTATCGCAAGCCTTGTGGTATTTGTAGGTATGCGACAAATCCTTTTATCTACTTTGTTTCTTTGCAGTTTAAGCCCAATGACAATGGCTGCCCTTACCAAAGATGTGTTTTGTCTAGAGGTGTTTCAGGTTGCTGATCCGTCCTCACAGGAAATTCAGTCCCTGTTGGTTGATGTTGATCGTTATATTGGCGAGCGCTTACAGGCTCCTCCGATCGTCACAACGGCCGAGTATTCGTTGATGGAGTTGATTCCAGGGGTNTACTTCTACCGCTTTGATAAACAGTCGGAGTCGGCCCCGACATTTATGCGGATTCAAGAGCATTTTGAATCACCTGAGTTTCGCGGCAAGGTGTTTAGCCAAGCTGAATATGAAGCCTGGTACAAGACCACCAACGAGGATGGAGTGTTTAGCTATTACACGGACTGGAGTGGTTTTAACTTTCCTTCCTATGTTTTAGACGCGTTTTATGATGGTCGATTTACCGAGATCACAGCGCGTGAACGACGAGTTCTGGATGCTTTTCGACGTAAACACCAGCGCGGAGAAAAGTTTTATGTCATCGGCACAAGTCGCCACCGAACCAATACGGATCAGAAGCCGATGACGGCTCAGCAGGCTCGCGAACGTGAGCTGGTGGTGACTCGCCATGAGATCGCCCATGCGATGTATTATAGAATTCCAGAATACCGTCAGGCTGTGGATGAGGTATTGCTGACCATCCCGCCAAAGTTCAAAGCAAAGTTGTATGATTTCTTATCGAATAGCGGTGGGTATCATGACAGTGTTTTACAAGACGAACTGCATGCGAATTTGGTGGCAAACTGGAATATGCTGTATAAAAAAGGCGTCGATTACGCCGAAGTGACTCCGCAGATTGTTCGCTTGATTAAAATCTATCGTCGCCATCTGCTGCCTTAAGAGAGGTCAGCCGGGGAGTGTGCAGGAACCAGGTATTGCTGATTCCTGCTTTTGGTCCAATTAAGACTTTTTCTTAGTCGCCTTTTTAGCGGCTTTTTTCTTCGTCGTCTTTTTAGCAGAAGCCTTTTTCGTCGACTTTTTCTTTGTCGCTTTTTTAGCTGTTGCCTTCTTTGCTGTCTTTTTCTTTTTAGTCTTCTTTTTCTTTGGACTAAAGCGGCTAGACACCTTCTTTGTGACCTTTTTGCGCAGTTTCTTCGCTGATTTCTCAAGCTTCTTACGCTGCTGATGGGCGTTGTTAAGAACTGAGTCGTAGGTCTCTTCGACGTCCGCCTTCACTTCGCGCACGTTGTTTAAGAAACGTTCGTATTCGTTATCCAGTTGATCTTGGATCTTGTGAATAGAATCAACGATGTCTTCGTAACTTCGTTCAAGCTGGCGGAGGCGTTGTTGGGCCGACGGTGACAGCACTTCTTGAAAATCAAACTTGGCGATTTCTTTAGCCAGTTTGTTCAATTGCTTTTTCAAGGATTCAAGGTCTTTGACCTTCATGAAATCCTTCTTCAATGAGTTCCAGTTTAATGTCGCCATTCTTTAGATTCCTCCTAGGGATACTTCAACAGACAATGTCGGGATAGGTGTCCCTTCTGTCAAGTATCCATTAGGTCCATAACAAAAACGTGAAGTTTTGTCTTGGTTGTCAGAATGACAATGTGTTTGTTGACGGGGCTTATTCAGCTGACTTGCTTGCTGCTTCAGCGGCCTCGTTGATCAACTCTTTCAGTTCTTTACCGACTTTAAAGAAGGGTAAACGCTTTTGTTCGACGTTAATCACTTCGCCGGTGCGAGGGTTACGGCCTTGGTAGGCTTCGTATTCACGGTTAACAAAACTACCGAAACCACGGATTTCGATCCGGTCGTTTTTCATCAAGGCTTCAATCATTGAATCGAAGATCGTGTTAACCACGGTCTCTGCTTTGACCCGTGTGATATTCGCCTTTTCCGAGATGACGTTGATCAAATCCGCCTTTGTCATAGACTCCTCACTTGAGAGCTAAACCATTGAAACTACTGAAAATTATAGCTTTGGTTTGAACAGCTTCCAAGCGTTATTTCACCGCTCAGCAAGCGCTCAGTTTGATTTGAGCGAAGCTGCGGCTTTTGTCGGGGCTGTTGGGCGCCGAAAATGGACCTGGCTGGAGTTTTTCATGATGTCGAAGTAGGCGTTCAAGGTCTGAGTCACCATGTGTTGAAGGTCGAAAATTTCAGTGACCTTTTTGCGAGCGCGTTCGCCCATGGCCTCCACCCCGATCAGTCCGTTGAAGATCTGAATCATTAAGGTCGACATGGTCAGCGTGTCGGCAGGGCGAACAAGAAACCCATCTACACCGTCATCAACGATGGTTGATATGGGGCTGACCTCTGAACCAATGATGACTTTTTTCTGAGCCATGGCCTCTAGCAAGCTGGGCTCGAATCCTGAGCTCCGGCTACTAATATTAATGAAAATGTCTGACAAGGCGATGTAGTCAGGGATTTCAGTATTACGAACGGCGCCTGTAAAAATCACCTTAGATCCTAAGGCTAACATAAGCATTTCGCGTTCGATGTCTTTTTGCATGGGGCCGTTGCCAACGACAATAAGCCGCGCGGATGGTTTTTTGATGGCCACCTTTTCAAAGGCACGAAGGATATGAACCATCTCNTCCACTCGTTGCATATCAGAAATGGTCACAACCGTGTGAGCATTTCCCGGAAGGTTTAGCTTTTGCCGTAAAGACTCCGACTGCTCCCGTTGTTCCATATTGGTGATCTCGATCCCATAGGGAATGGTATAGGTTCTTTGATCGGGATACAGATAATACCGTTCTAGAGCCAAGCGCTGTTGAGGGCTTGTGACAAAAACGCCGTCCGAGACGCTTAAAATACGCCTGTCACGAAGAAGGAAGTACTTCACGAAAGTCCATGCGACATGAAGGCCGGAAAAAATCTGACCGCGCAAGTGCTCAGGGATAATCCCTAGCAGGGCGAAGATTTCAGGCATATGGGTGGCTTCCACATCGAACGCGANCGCAAAGTTGTAGTCTTTTTTTCGTCGAGCCAGGGTAAATCCCGAGGGGTCCACACTATGAACGATATCAAAGGGTTCCTCAGCATGAAGCTCTCGAAACTTTTCTTCGATCATTTTCGGGAAGGCGTCTGGGTCGCGAAATAGGCCTTCCCCTANGAAAAAGGCGCGAACATTGCCTTCGATAATCTCTTTTTTTCCAAGTGGGTTACGCCACGAAAGAATAGTGACTTTATGNCCTCGTTCAGCCAGACCTTTGGCGATAGGCCATAAAAACCCGTGTTTTGCGGCACGAGCCAGAATAGGCAACTTATCAACACAGATGCACACATTTAAAGAATTTGGTTTNTGCCAGGACGGACTGAATAACCCCATAGGACTGATCTTATCCTACAAGCTTGGTCTGTGACAACGAAGGACCAGCTATCTAGGCCAACGCCACCTGGGGCCATCCTGCTGAATCCTACAGAATGACCGGAAGAGGCTGGCTTGGGTCAACGGGCTGAAGCACAAACCTGTAAAATACCCCGTTATGAATGGTTCCAACTAATTTCGGGTTGTTTGGATTTTCAAAATCCATGACGACGCCACGGGATTGCTGCTGAGCTTGATAGCTAAGGTAGCGGTACTGTTTTCCGTTGTGTTTCAATGTNCCCGCAGTCAGGATGCAAGGCTGATTGAAAAAGGTGACAAAGGGATCAAGCATGAATTGGTTTGCAATGATTCCGTAAACATCTTGGAAGGCTTGGATCTGTGGGTACAACGAGTGGNCTTCCGGTATGAATGCTGTCTGTCCTTGGTAGGAGTAGGCAAACCAGCCTTGGGGNCGATCAGGGAAGGGCATTTTATAGTTCATNTCAAATTGAAGTCGGGCGCTCCGTACGGGGTGGGTTANGACTTCATAGGTNTGGTTGTCGAATTGGATGTATCGAAGCTGCTCGGCTTCGTGTTGGAAAAANCGAGCATCATGCTGATCTTTNTAGATGGCGACAACGGCTTTTCGTGACTGGGGACGAAATCGAAACTGTAGACCGGAGCCGTCTTTTTTGGGCGTGCTCAGGTCAAAGTCTCCAACAAAAGACTTCAAGGTCAAAGGNCGAAGAGGCGTATTGGACATNAGAAACTGTTCCAGGTTGTGGTCTTGGATGCTAGATGGGTTTTGGTGATTCAGCTGCTTAGTCAGTTGTGCGACTAAGCGTGCTTTTCCTGCAACCTCCAGCCTTCTGTTGTCCCCCAGGACTCGGAAAGGGGCTTGAGTCGGGAGCAACACAGGTGAGCTTGCCCGAATGGANGCCTGTCTTAGGATGTCCAATTGTCCAATGTGCAGCGGTGGTTTTGTTTGGTACAGCTTGCCGTTAAAATAGGTGTGTGAAAGTCCTTCTTTGGGACGGTCCGGCGAGTAGGCAAATCCTCGAACNTCGTTATTGTAGTTTTCGTAAGTGATCAGTCTTAAAGGGNTCTCGTACCCNGNGNTTTNCACGGTCCCAACACGNAACGAGTTCGGATTTTTAAGTTCGTTTGGTGTCCGGTCNCGTGTTGCAAGAAAGGTTTCTAGTTGCGTNAAGTCCGACTGGAAACGAGATTGAGCAAGGGCGTTNANGTTTGTCTCTTGGCCGTCNTCGACGATAGAAAACGGAATCGCNGGTGCCGCAGAGGGCTCAAACCAAGATCCGTCAACCGAGTGCTGGTCAACGCGGATGGCGCCAAGCCGTGAGAATAGGCCGTACTGTTTTCCTTCAAACTCGAACTCGGTGTACTCAAGGGGTTCGCCAAATTTAGGGTTGAATTCGAAGTGCCAGTTTCCGGGTTGGCGTTTGCCAGCGTAGCGTCCCAGAGAGGTTGAAACNTCTGTAACGCGACCACTTCGCGAGAGGGCTCGATGGGAAAGCCAACGCTTGATNAGCCCTTGGCCACGTAAAAAATGGAGGATGCGAGCTTGGATATGGTCGNGTGTCTGATGAAAGGCTTTGTTTTCCGAGTTTTCAAGATAGCGAAAGTGGAATGGCTCGACAGTGATCCGGCGAAAGGCTTTTTTGCATTGCACGTCATCGGCATAGGAAGCCGNGGGGTTCATGCAAAGCAGGAACGCAATTAAGGGTGCGGGTAGGCAAACAAGAGCAGTACGAAACACGGCTGGCGTCATAGTAAGACCTCTCGAAAAAACTAAAGCGGGACTATAACCTTAGTGTCTCGGTCTAAAAACGAGAGATCGCTCTTCGAAGTGGGGAGGGATGGTTGTTACAGGTTTGTCTTGAAAGAATTTCAGTGGGCTTCTGCCTAAACCGGCGGGGATCTGTCAGGGGAGGCAATCAAGCAATCTTGGGAGCACTTTCATATTGGCCTCGGGGAGCTTGTATTGTGAAAGATCGTTTCGGTGGACCCATTTCAGGTCCGTGTGATGTTCGGCCTTGGGGCTTCCCTTCCAGTAGACGACCTCGAAAAAGATAAGAAGGATNCCGACATCCCCGTACTGATGGGTTGCGGTTAGCTTTAGTTCGCCAATTTCNGCTTCGATTCCAAGTTCTTCGTTCAGTTCGCGNTGAAGGGCTTCCTCAGGGGACTCGCCGGCTTCGATTTTTCCACCGGGGAATTCCCAAATGCCCGCTAAGGTCGAGCCTTCAGGGCGCAGTCCTAGAAGCAAATGGTCCTCTTTGCGGATCAATGCTGTGACTACCGGAATCCATGGTGGGCGACGCTTTTTCATTCGGATAGAATAGGTCTTTTTGAACGTGATGTTAAGGTGCCTCGTGCTTTTTCCGGGTCACGGGGCGTCGGAGCTCAAAGGGCTGTTAGCGAAAAATTCGAGTGGACTCGGCGGCCTTGGCGACCTGCCTAAAAAAGAAGGGGCCTCGGTAGACTAATGCTGTGTAGGCCTGGACGAGGTCGGCGCCAAGCTGAAGTCGAAAGAACACGTCTTCAGAGGACATCGCTCCGCCACAGGACACAATCAACTTGCCCTCGCGGCGATCCCCGAGGTGTTCGATGGTCCATTTTAGAACTTGCTTTGACAGGCGTGAAAGTGGGCGGCCGGAGACTCCGCCTTCGTCGGGGAACGGAAGGCCATTTCTTGGACCCGAGGTGGTGTTTGTTAAAATCCAGCCGTCGATCCCCAGCTCGTAAGAGGTGTCTATGATTGAAAGTAAGTCTGATTGCTCCATGTCCGGCGAAATTTTTAATAGGATTGGGCGAACCGGTGACTTTGCCTGATTGGCTTCGATCACTGGGCTTAAAAAGGCTTTGAACTGGGCCGGTTTTAGGAGGTCACGAAGCCCCTTGGTATTTGGGCTTGAAACGTTAATGACAAAGGCGTCCGCATATTCATGCAGGTGATCGATCAGGTAGATATAGTCCTTAGCGGCTTCTTCATTAGGCGTGTTTCTGTTTTTACCAACATTGACGAAGACGGGGCTGAAATGCGGCTGATACAAAGCTTTCAAGTGAGAGCGAGCCACTTGGCAGCCTTTGGAAGGGAAACCCATTTTGTTCCAAAGAGCCTCTGCCGAAACGTGGCGATCCATGATTTTGCCCGGGTTGGGCTCTTGGGGCTGTGGAGTGACGGTGCCGACTTCGACAAAGCCAGCGCCAAGGGTCCACCAGGCTTCTACGTTCTCACCGTTTTTGTCCACACCACCGGCGATACCCAGTCGATTTGAAAACTGAAGCCCTTTCCATTCGAAGGGTTCCCAGGTGTAGTGGTCCAGGCTTTTAAAGCGCGAGTAGGCATTTAGCAAATAGGGGCTAATGTCATGCGCCAGCTTTGATGGAAGTAAAAGCCAGGGACGCATTACCAGGCTTGCCCGCGCAGCTTCATCGCCTTTTCAAGGCGCTTCAACGAGACAGCCATGGCTGATGTTCGCATGCTTTTGCCGTGCTCTTGTGAAAAACCATGAACAACGTCGAAAGACTTATGCATGATGGTTTTTAGCTTTGATTCGACTTCGTCTAAATTCCAGAAAAGCCATCCAATATCTTGAACCCACTCGAAGTAACTAACAACAACGCCACCGCCGTTGGCCAGAATGTCCGGAACAATAAAGCATCCTTTTTTGGTCAGCTCTTCACTGGCTTTTGTTGTCACAGGGCCATTGGCTCCTTCGACGATGATTTTTGCTTTTACAATGTGGTAGTTGTCTTCAGTGATGACGCCATCCAGGGCACAGGGGGCAAGAACATCGACGTCCATTCCTAGAAGCTCTTCGTGTGAAATAACTT
This sequence comes from Pseudobdellovibrionaceae bacterium, assembly GCA_002686065.1. GTDB lineage: Bacteria > Bdellovibrionota > Bdellovibrionia > Bdellovibrionales > UBA1609. The sequence goes on from NYZX01000071.1 coordinate 10,619, forward strand.
GAGCATTGGGGCAACCGCGAAGGATGCGGTTTTCTTCAATATGCTGAACCACTTCTGGGATATTCAACCCTTCTGGGTGGTAGATCGCACCAGAAACATCGCTAACGGCGACCACTTTTGCGCCTAATCGGTGGGCCAGAATAGCTGCGTGCATACCCACTTTACCAAACCCCTGAATGGCCATGCTTGCGCCTTTCAAATCACGTTGAAAAACCGACAGCGCCTTTTCAGCGATAAACACCACTCCGTGTCCTGTGGCCGAGTCACGCCCTTTGGATCCGCCGACTTCAACGGGCTTTCCTGTTACGACGCCGGTTTGGTTGAATCCGGTGTGGTTGGACCAAGCATCCAGCATCCAAGCCATGGTTTGTGCATCCGTTCCGACGTCAGGAGCTGGTATGTCGTGGTCCTGGCCAATAAGAAGCGCGATCTCACGGGTGAATGTACGGGTCAGTTGTTCGAGTTCCGACTTGGATAGGGCTGTTGGGTCAACTTCAACGCCACCTTTGGCTCCGCCTAGTGGAAGGTTCAATAGTGAGTTTTTGAAGGTCATCAGGGTTGCAAGGCCAGCGACTTCGCCAAGGTTGACGGAGGGGTGGAAGCGAAGCCCACCTTTAAATGGGCCCAAGGCCTGGTTGTGCTGGACTCGGTAGCCCATAAAAACCTTAATCTGGTCGTCATCCATCCTGACAGGCACAGAAACCACAAGGGTTCTTTTGGGTCGCTTCAACCGCTCAAGAGCGTTTCGGTTGAGGTTGATCACATTTCCAGCGTCTTCAAGAACTGCCATTACGTTCTGATATAGGGGACTCTGGTCAAATACGTACATTCTGCGCCTCCAATTGCGTCCAATTTTTGTGCTGACATTGTATCAACTGCAATCCAAATGTCGATGACCGCGAAGTATGAACCGGGCAAAAAGGCTGGCCAAGGCAAATCGCTGAGGATATAAAGTGTTCATGACGCAATTAGATCGCCTTAAAGGCTACCAAAGTGAATTGATGGAGAAGCTCCCTCAGGTTGAAGGGAAGAAACTGATGGTTATCGGTGACCTTGGGCTTGATGAGTATATTCAAGGGGATGTCCGCCGTATTTCGCCAGAGGCCCCAGTGCCAGTGGTACATGTGACCAAGGAAGATAAGCGCATTGGCTTGGCCGGAAATGTGGCGGCAAATATCACGGCTTTAGGTGGTCAGGCGGTCCTATTAGGGGTTGTCGGGGACGATACGGCCAAAGACGAATTACTGACAAAACTCAAGGAAAGTGGTGTTGACGCAAGCGGACTGGTTGTTGATCCAACCAGACCAACGACCCGCAAAGTACGAGTGATGACCGATACGCAGCAGATTGTTCGCGTCGATTACGAGCTGAAACGCTTTTTATCTGACACGATTGAAAAACAGTTACTTGAGGCTGTTGATGCTCGCCTTGGTGAGTGTGATGCATTGGTGATTGAGGACTATGCAAAAGGACTTTTAAGCAAAGGCCTGACACAAAAGTTGATTGGTTTGGCAAGAAAGTACGACAAGCTCGTTGTCGTGGATCCTCATCGCTCGACACCTGTTGAGTACTATGTGGGTGTTGATATTTTTAAGCCCAACCGTGATGAGGCTTTTATTTTGTCAGGTTTAAATATCGACGAGCTCCGTGAAGACGGTGATTCGTTGAATCGCGTCGGTGAAACCATTCTGGAAAAAGTTGGTGCGACCCACCTTATTGTGACTCAAGGGAAGCAAGGTATGCGCTTGTTCAATGACGGCGAAACGCTTGATCTTCCGACCTACGCCCGTGATGTTTTTGATGTCACTGGCGCCGGTGATACGGTCCTGGCGGCCTTGTCGCTTGGGTGGGTTTCCGGTTTTGGTCCCGAGCTAGCATGTGCCTTTGCGAACTTCGCAGCGGGCGTGGTTGTTGGCCATGTGGGCTGTGTCCCATGTGAACGAGACGAACTTGTCGAATACATCAAATCGCATTCGCTTTAAGACGTCGAATGAGCCTATATAATTCTTTCTGAATTTATTACCTGATGCCAGGCTTGGCATCAGTATGATGACAAACGTTTTGCTGAATGACTGGGCAGGCCTTAAAACCGAGCCATGGAAACGACAGCAGACTTTAATGACATAGGGCAAAGCGAGGGGTTTCGCAGGCTGGTTCAGAAGGAATTTTTGAATCGCTGCAAGAAGAACCCTAGCTATTCGATGCGCGCTTACGCCCAAAGCTTGAACGTGGACCAGGCACAGTTATCGCGGTTACTTCGAAAAAAACGTCGATTTACTTCTGAAATGATTCAGCGAATCGGGCAGTCTTTGGAATTAAGCCCAAAGCAAATCAAAGGCTTTATCGAGCCAACCAAAAGTTCATTATTAGAACAGCTTGAAGAGGACTACTTCGATGTTGTGTCGGATTGGTATCACTTTGCTATTGTTGAGCTGATTAAGACCTCTGATTTTAAAGCGAGCGAGCAGTGGATTGCGGATCGACTGTCCATTTCAACGACGGCCGTTCGAAGCGC
>NYZX01000072.1 GCA_002686065.1 Pseudobdellovibrionaceae bacterium
TGATCGCCATGGAGCCCTTGCGCCGTAACCAGGTTCTGATCCGCCTGATCTTTGAAACCGGAATGCGGGCCGGAGAAGTTTGCAAGCTCGAATTTAGGCATATTTATAAACAGGGGCGACATTGGTATGTCGTCGTTACCGGTAAAGGCACAAAAACAAGAAGTGTTATGATTTCAGAAACTCTTCGAGGCCAGTTTTTAGAATTGATTGAAAACCAAGATGGCTCATCCTGCTTTGATTCTGACCCTATATTTCGCAGCCTCAGACGCCCGTATAAGCGTCTGACTGGAACGGATATATATAGAATCATCGTTGCTGCCTCCACCCGTGCGGGCCGAAAACGCACACCTCACGAAGGAAGACACGGCCATGCAACGACAGCCCTTGAGCGGGGAGCTGATTTGCGTGAGATTCAAATGACCCTTGGTCACGAATCCATTGTGACAACCACAAAGTACACCCACGTTCGCCCATCGCAGTCGACCTCACGGCTGATTAACTTCGATGAGGACATGGATTAGGCAAAGACCTATCCGCTTCATGTGTTTCAAAATGAGATTTCGATTTGATTTTGCCGTCAATCCGCTTTGACCAGGTGACCTAGACCACCCACGACGATCCATCGTTTCACACCGAGAAAACTGTATATGTTTTTTTCAACTGAACTCTTTATTACGGCGAAAGTGACTAAAATTGTCCTTCGTTTGGCACCAGACTTGCTCAACTAAAACCTGTACACACCGAATAGGTTTGCTAGGGGGAGCAAAGATGTCGATTTCCAAGGTCACAATCAATAGAACTGTTTTANCTCTGATACTGATTTCTTTCACGCTGGTGATTGGATTTCAAAACTGCTCAAAAGAAGAGTTTTCAACCTCAAGCAGCTCATCAGGGGTTGATACCTACGGGACAGAAACTCAAATATACAGTCTTCTTGCTGAAGCCGACGACCTTAGCGCGCGGATGGTTGCAGCTGAAGATATCGTATCAGCTAGTATCGACTTAGATGCAGTTGTCGTGTCCAGATACCAAAGCCTTCGNACTGGATTAGGNTTCACCGGAGAAGAAATCAAATCCGACCTAAAAGCCCAGCGCTCAAAAATTGAAGACATGATNGANGTTCAGGGNATTCCGTCGAACAGCAACGTTGTCCTTGATGAGCGCGATCAGCTGATCAACCTACTATCAAAAGCTCGAGATTATATCTTAAGCTTAAATGATGTCGTACTTGCAGGGGTGCTNTCCGATGAGATTTTAAGTGTACGTANTGATTTTGGACANTTATANGCNTCACTNGATGAGCGCGTTAGTGTGCTTGAAAATAAAACCGCAGACCTTGAAGTCGCAGTCGGCATTATTCGCGACAACCAGAAAAACTTTGTTAATATCACAGCGTTTAACACCACCATTGATGAAATCAATAAAAGCATTGCGGACAATACATTAAATGTCTTGGATACCGTTCGCCTTGAAATGAGTGCNGCTGAAGCTCGTATGACTGCTGATATCAAAGCGATCTCGGCGCAACTTGAAACAGCAGGGTCTGGCTTTCAAACCCTTCAAGAGCAAGCCTCACGCATTTGTAACTTTGATTCTCAGGGTGACCCTGAAGACGGAAAGCAAGTTTGCACAAACGCAAGCTGCGTGAATGACGCNAACTACTGCTTGGCGCTGACAGCGATCAATTGCAACACCTTNTTNCCAGGAAACACGGCAGCAGTTGGTCAGTGCGAAATCTTTAAAAGCATTGTTCAAAATAACACGGACCGAATCGATAACCTTAATGATCGCGTCAATCACAATACCGATGCCCTAGCTAGCGTCATCAAAGCTGGTCAACTTACNGCNAAAGCNNTAGAAGACCTTCGNACNGAGCTTTTCAGCAGCAATGGCCAGTTTAATAAGGTCTATTCAGCGATCCAAAACAACGGAAACCAGATTGTAAAACTATCNGGTGCNGTNAAAGANCTAGGTGCAAATGTGGANTCTTTGAATCAATGGCGCCTACGGATGGANTCNGTTAACTTNCCNGCAATNAGTCGCATCTTGATCGGCGATGGAAAACTAGCTGATCCAAACCTAACGCAAGCTCAAATCGACGAAATCCTTGCTGAAGGCGATGTCATGACCTTGATTAATACGAATAAGAACATCATCGACACAATCAAAGTCAAAATTGACTCCGGCGATATAGCGGGCGCTGGTGCAAACCTTTTGAACTCTGTTGAGTTTGATCACAAATTCAAACATCAGTTAATGACCATTCTTGGCGACTCTAGCAGTGATGCTAGCAAAAAGATTATCGAGATTTCCGAAGGNGTTTTCGCCATGCAAGCGCANGAAGCTGGATTTATTAACAGCCAAGCCTTGGCAGATGCTCANAAAGAAATTGAAGACCGAGTTGCTCGNCTTGAGACTGANCATGGAATTTCAGCAGAAGAAGAAAATGCGGATGACGTTACNCAGTCNGTATCACCNCTTCCGTCTGCAGATGCCATTTTGGGNTACGCAAANTTTTGCCACAAGCCTTACCANGATCAGTGTCGTGGAAATTCNGCNAGACANACATATACGTTCCCGATNTATGCGTCTCGTGAAAAGACCTTCAAGGCCTGCCATGACAATATTACTAAACGACGCGGACAAAAGCGCGACATGCAGTCCTTTTATGTTCGATTTGGCAACTCTGATAACGTTAAGGCTGATCAGCGTAGTTCGTATACCTTACGGTCATATGTTTCACCGAGCCGAACACCTGCAGGCACGGTCGTGACATCTATGTACAAATACCTACCATCAACACGACTTAGCACAACCAACGGAAGTCAGGCCTGTTCATCAAGCAAATGTCCGGTCTATACCTACAACAGAAAGCGTATTTGTGAAGGNTTTGTGAACTTTACTCACTCNGATAACGATCAAGGTGGNCAAATTAAAGTNGANAAACGAGTCGCTATTGCCAANGAGNCCGACTGGGAGAAGTCNCTNAATCCNGTTATNACNGTTTCGGATNNACCCNCTAATGTNNCTGCGATNGCNGCTGCTTGCAGAAACGGTGTCAGCAANNCGNTTTGCCAGTCNTANATCAGACAGATGCAGCTTGACCGCAGTAAATACCCACTTACTGAGATCCCTTAATCCTTAGTATACCCAGAAGCAGATGACCTACCAAACTTGGTAGGTCATTCCTAGGGTGATCGCAGAATCAGAATAATATTGAAGAGTGGCCCGATACTTGGACCACTCAAGGGCCACCGCCAAGGAAAACAGGGTTTCAAATCCTGATGCCGACACAGTCTCTGTTCTTTCAATGTTCTTTACAGAAAACAAGTTTCCATCAAGATAGGTAAACGTATGTTCGCCNGTNAGGTTNTGCCTAAAATCGATCTGNGTTCCCAGTAAAACATCCCCATCCCAAGCCTTGTACACGGGCCACAGAAACCCCGTCGTAAAACTTAGAAAATTCAACCCTAGTTCGACATTTTCNTCGNTCAGNCTAGCCAGAGNAACNGGAGTGGTCGAGGGNTTAGCGTANCCCTGCTGCTCCAAAGTGAGGCTTTCATAGACCAAACCAATTCGGGTCCGCATGGACTCGGTAAACTTCCANGGAAGNTATTCGCTGAGTGGGACNTCNGCATAGGCACCAAGGCTAAATCCGGACGCCGAGCTAAAATCTGTAATTATGGGGTCNGACAAATCCGAGACATCCGAGGCATCCGGGATGCTTGTTATTTGAGAATCATAGCCATTGAATTCACGACTGGTGACACCCGTCGCACCAAAGCTGTATTTAGATCGCCCCCAAAANCCCTTGTGCTCCACNTTGGTCGGCGTACAATTCGGCGCATTCGTAACGTCGGCTTCCCGTAGCCATAGATTTCTTTCGTCGCGAGATACCAGAAAGTACAATTTACCTGTTTTTGTTTTACGTCGTCGTAAGACTTCCAGATATTCGTCTTTGCCGATTTGAATATAGTCTTTACTNCCATTGGNCAAAGCGTATGTTTGCTTTAAAACCCGGATACAGCTGATTTTNCGTTCTTCCTGAGTGCTTTCGGGAAGGTCGATACAGCTTGAGGTCGGNAGGAACTTGACCCCGGACGATCTCCCCCAATAACCACGATCATTCACAAGCACCTTTAACCGGCCGTCGGGATACTTCTCTAGGACGCGGTATCGCTCAGTCGCTTTAGCTGACATGAACCCAGACTGTTGTGGGTGAGCAAACAGAGGCTGTGATGGTCGCACGCAAAACTTAACTTGTTCGACATCTTGGTTACAGTACCTCGCCGGCCCCTTTTTAAAGTTTTGGCTTAAAGCCCATAGCTCCTGCCCCTGATACTGAATTTGAATCTGTCGAGCCCCTAAGTCTTGGGCAATGGCTGGAAGAATGGCCTTTGTCTGAAGCCTGACGGCTTGATCACTTTCAATCAGAGTCTGGTTTTCCTGAAACAAAGCACAAGCCTGATCATCGGACTGCGCAAACAATTGTGGCGTAACCATCAGTGTGTACAGAAAAAAGAAAAATCGACTAAAGCTCACACTGAACACTTTAGCGAGCGCCGCTGCTTTGGTCATTATTGACGCGCACAATAAACTTTAGTCCAGCTGTAACAATNGATAATCAGCCTAAATTATACGCATAATNCGCGCTGAAACCTTNTTTTGTTCGATTTGANAGTNGCCCCATAGGCATTGTCAGTTTTGACAACACCCCATGCGACTTTCGCTGTCTTATGAAAAATCGGCCATGCTCCTAGGTTTTGATTCGTCGCTTGATTCGACGGTTTCTAAAAAAGGAGATAGCCAGTGAGTAGCAAAGCCAACAGCGTAAAAGTTCGACAACGTGTTCAGATTAATATGGCACAAGGAAAAGCTGAGTTTGTCAGCTTCACCGGACTGCATGACAACAAAGAGCATGTTGCATTAATTTTCAACAAGGCCGACCAAGCCACAGCCCCAAAAGTCAGAATCCATTCTGAGTGCTTTACTGGAGACATTTTTCAATCGGCACGATGCGATTGCGGGAACCAGCTAAACGAAGCCATTTCAAAGTTTGGGGACGAAAGTGGAATCATCTTGTACATGCGCCAAGAGGGGCGAGGNATCGGGCTTTACAATAAGTTAGACGCCTACAAANTACAGGACTCTGGAATCGATACCTTCGAAGCAAATCATCGACTTGGATTTGGCCATGACGAACGGGACTACAAAGCCGCCGGCGATATGCTAAAGGCCTTGTCTGTCACTAAAATTCAACTGATGACCAATAACCCTAAAAAAATCAAAGGCCTTGAAGAGCAGGATATTGAGGTCGTGAAAAACTTTAATACCGGCACTTACTTGAANCCATCAAACGTCAACTACCTACGCGCGAAGATCGAAAAAGACGGACATACGATCGCATTATAAATGCGCATCAAAAGCACAAAGGAACATAATATTATGGCGCNACGAAATATAGANCTAAANTGGGCTCAGACGATCGATGGTCAACTGTGTGATGATAGCGGGACGTCACAGTGGATTACCTCATCCGGTGAGCTTGATTACACTCATTACATTCGATCCAAATATGATGCGGTCCTCGTCGGAGCAAGCACCTTTTTGATCGACCAAGCTCAGCTAACAGTTCGTCGGCTAAAATCGTTTACGGGCCAGCAGCCGGTACGAATCATATTAGACCCGCGCGACCGTATCGCGTCCGCTTTAGAAACAGAAGGCGTCGATCGTCTTGTTTCGCAACTGCTGACAAGAGGTGATCGTCCCACTTTAATTATTGGTGGGACGGGGCAGGGCACTCACTTCGGATTTGATTCGAAGGTGCACTACCTTCATTACAAGATCGATCTTTCTTTAAGTAATGAACGCATTCGTCAGCAACTTGAGTCCGCGCTGGAACAGGGTGAGGGGCTTGTCGGTCGGCCGCTGACCTCGGTACTTGTAGAAGGTGGGCCAACATTGCTGACCGTGCTAGCCGAGCAACAGGCCTTCGATCGGATCTACGTCAGCGTGGCCCCAAAGATCACCGGCGGACAACGTTTTCGCATCTCGCCGAAGCGAAATTTGGTGAACTCCATTCACCTGGACCTTGTCGACGTCAGTATTCGATCAAACGACGTCGTATTTGAGTACCGCCCACAAGCGGCGNTTGAAGCTCAANCATACAGGGAGGCCCTNCAATGATTAGCCAACTTATCTTGAAGGCGACCTCAAAAAACACAGCTTTCATTGGTCTAGCTGGCTTNTACGTTTTGATGTTCGGCCATGCCGGAGCGACAAAGCTGACAGCCGGACAAACCCCTGAATGGTTCATTTCAAGCTTTTCAAAGACCTTTCTCGGAGTCGTTCCCGGAGCTATCCCAGCCTCATTTTATCTTATTGCTTTTGGTGAGGTCGTTTTGGCGGCTGTATTTACGGCGTCCATTCTGAGCTTTCTAAGGCAGCATAAAAATGCCCTGAAGATTTTGGAGCTTGGTCTTATGGGCTCGCTGTTTTTATTCATCTTCCTCGGCTTTGGCCAAAGGTTAGTCGGGGAGTACAGCGCATCAGCACAACTGTTTTACTACGCCGGATTTTCTTTTTTGTTCTACCACTGCGCCGGCACAAGCAGTCAGCAAGCGAAGGAGCTTTAAGTGAGCTCGTCTTATCGAATTTTTTATGTGCGATTGTTGTCCGGGCTGATTCATCAACTGATGATCTTGTTTGGTGTGTTTCAGATCATTAAGACGCAAAACTCGCCTTTATTGGCTGGACTGCTGGGGCTTTTCTTGTTTATCCCCAGTTTGATTGTTCCGCTTGTTGCCGTTCAATACTTTAAACGGATCACTGCAATTGGACGAGCCTTTGTGTTCACGCACCTGATTTACTTCGTGGCGCTCGTGCTCATACTGGGGAACCCGAATGACGACCTGATCTTATGGTATACGGCAGTTTTCATTGCCTCTGTGGCTCGGGCCATCCGGGTCCCTTTTCATTATGCTATATTAAAGCAATTGCCTCACCCTGTTGGGCGGTTGGCGGTCATTAACAACCTAAGCTGGCAAGTCCCCATCGTGCTTGCGCCGCTTCTGCTAACTGGACTCAACCAGTTGTTCGGCAGCATTTCAGTGAAAGTGTGTTTGCTTTTGTTATCCACACTTGTGGTCAGTATAAGTCTGCCACTGATCAAGCACACTGTGAAATCACCAAGCCTCGACCGACAACCGTTTTTAAGCGAAATGAAAAACCAACTACGCGGGACTCGACGAATCTGGGTGCCAGCCGGAGCTGATCTACTAATAATGATGATGGTTCATCTTCCGGTTCTTATCGGAAGCCTGTTGCTGTTTGAACAACTACC
>NYZX01000073.1 GCA_002686065.1 Pseudobdellovibrionaceae bacterium
CAAAGGAAGTCCTTCATTTTCTAAAAGCAGGCAAGGGATACCTGTCATTTGGACTCCGGTTTTCCACTTACCCAGTGGACGGGCAGCGATGATAATGCTTTCCGCTGCGGCAGCCGATCGAATGCCGCCGATATANATATCGCGAGCCAATAGCAGCAANACCATGACGGGATCGACGCGGCCCAGGCTAAGCAGCATGATCAGTGCGCCCAGAACTAATAGCTTGTCGGCGATGGGGTCCATCAGCTTTCCGATATCACTGACTGAATCGTATTTTCGGGCCCAGTATCCGTCCAACCAGTCGGTTAAAGAGGCCAAGATGAACAAAATGGCCACAACCCACGAGTAGTTGGGAAAGGGAAACATGACGATCAGGACAATCGGAAGGGATGCGATCATGCGAAAATAGGTTGCCGACATGGCTAAATGGCTTTTCCAATCGGATTTCATTACCGAGGACTCCTAAATCGTACTAGCATGGGGCCGTGCGATTCTTCATTTGTCATAATTTCAATGCCCTAGCGCTGTTGTCGTTCATGATCGTGGCCTCTTCCGTGCAGGCGTCAGACACAGGGTATCAAAGATTATTTACCCTATACTCCAAATCCAAGTCTGCCAATTGGAAACCGAGTGAAAGCTTTCCAGTTCGCATTCCTGATTCTCACGAGATTTGGAAGAAACAGAAACGATTTGTCCGGCGCTGGAAGAAGGATCGCCGCATTCTTGTGTCCGTAGAAGAGGCAAAATTCGAAAAAAAGAAACGCCTGGATATGAAGGGGTTGGGGATGGTTCGAGCCCCACAGAGTATTGTTTACGCGGTTGCCAGCGATTTTTCGAAAATGAAGGATCTCAGTGATTACATCCTGGAAAGCCGTTACCAGCAGGAAAAGGGTCTTTTGTATTTGCACACCAAAGCTTTTGGGTATCACGCTCATATGTTGTTTCAGGTTAAGGCCGTTGAAACTGATCAAGAAAAGCAGATTCGATGGCGCATTGTGCAAGGCACCTTCACGGGAATGACCGGTACGATACAAATCGAGTCTTTGGCAAAAGCCATTGGGTCGACCTCGGCTCGTGAAGCCAGTCAATCACTGGTGTCTTTGTATGCACAGCATGATTATGAGAATCTAGGCATTCCGGACTTCTTTGTCCGCTTTGGTCTTGAGGTGATACTTGAAAAGGTGTCATCCACCATTCGACGTGTGGTCGAAGAAAAATCCTCGGTAGGGAGCTAAAATGAGCGACAAGCTAGAAGGGCATTGGGTTTCAGGGCGTGTCCAGTTTCATGAAACCGACGCGATGGGTGTTGTTCATCACGCGGCCTATATCAAATACTTCGAAAATGCCCGTGTCGACTGGATGATTTCAATGAATCTGCTTGAAACTCATTTGCCCTATGCNGACTGCGCTTTGGCTGTTTTGCAGGCAAATTGTGAGTATCAAAAACCCTTACGCTTTGCCGATGAATACCAGGTTTGTGTTCAGGCGCGGAGGGAAGGATTGAAAATTCGCTTTCGCTATGCGATTTTCAGCACCAAATCAGAGGATCTCGTCGCCAAAGGCGACACCCTGCATGTNCTTGTGTCGGGTGACTTAAAACCCCTTCGTCCCGTGCCAAAACTGCGGGANCAACTGGAGAGTTCGGTATGGACAGAAACCTGGCCTTAGAATTTGTACGCATCACTGAATATGCCGCTTTAGCATCGGCTCGTTTAACTGGGCGTGGCCTTAAAGATGAGGCCGATCAAGCCGCGGTTGATGCCATGCGAAAGGCGTTTGATACCGTAAATATCGACGGAATGGTTGTGATTGGTGAAGGTGAGCGCGACGAAGCACCGATGTTGTACATTGGTGAAAAAGTAGGNCGANCCGGTAAAGGNGANCCTTCGGTTGATATTGCGCTAGATCCACTTGAGGGAACCGATATTTGTGCTCATGGTGGCGTTGGTGCGCTTTCAGTGATCGCCGCCGCTGAACGGGGCAACTTCTTGCACGCCCCGGATACTTATATGGAAAAAGTCGCCGCTGGCCCCGAGGCAAAGGGGCATATTCGTATTGATGCGACACCTGAGGAAAACATTGAAGCTGTCAGTAAGGCATTGGGTAAGCCGGTTGAGGATGTCACGGTTGTTATCTTAGATCGACAACGTCATGAAGAGCTCATCGCGCGCGTTCGTAAAACAGGAGCCCGGATTCATTTGATCTCTGACGGCGATGTTTCGGCTGGAATTGCGACCTGCTGGCAGGAAAGTGGAATCGATTTGTTGCTAGGAACAGGTGGCGCGCCAGAAGGTGTGATTACGGCTGCGGCACTGAAGTGTGTTGGCGGTGATTTTCAGGGACGCTTGAAGTTTCGAAGCGAGGACGAGCAAAAGCGGGCTGAAAAAATGGGGATCTCTGACCCGAACCGATGTTATTCGCTTGAGGAGCTGGCTCAAGGGGATGTTTTGTTTTGTGCCACAGGTGTGACTGATGGACCTTTGCTTCGCGGAGTGAAGACTAAGCCAGGATCACGCGCGACCACTCATTCGGTGGTGATGCGTTCTAAAACCGGAACCATCCGATTTGTTGAAGCCGAACATAATTTTACTATCAAACAGGAAAGCATCTAGGAGTACCGGTGGCCTTAGTTAGTTACACCTGCTTTGATTGCGGAACGAACCAAGAGATCCCAAAAGAGTTCTCGCGGCGGCAGGAGTGTGAAAGCTGCGGGGCCGATACCCACGCCTGTAAAAATTGCCAGTTTCATGACCCCTCGGCCTATAACGAGTGCCGTGAGCCTTCGGCCGAGGTGGTTCGAGAAAAAGAGCGATCTAATTTTTGCGATTACTTTCAGCTTAAGTCCCCCGACGGGTCGGCATCTAGCTCGAAAGACGACCTACTGTCAGCAGCAGAAGCCTTATTTAAGAAAAAATAACGAAGCTGTTCGATTTGCCAGGCCCTTTTCGTGACAGAATGGCCCATTTCGCGTTTAATAAAGNTCTACAAAGGAATTGAGCTATGGCAAGTGCCTCTACGACCGAAGATTTTGATTGTACCGTCGAGCAGTTTTACAGCCTGATCACGGACTATTCGAATTACTCAGAGTTTTTAAAAGAAGTCAAAAAGGCGAAGGTTGTCGAAGACCGCGGTGACGAAAAGTTAGTTCAGTTTGATATTTCGTTAATCAAGTCTTTTAGCTACCGTCTTGTGATGGATGAAACCCGGCCAACCACCGTGAAGTGGAAATTGGACTCGGGGGATGTCTTTAAAGAATCGAACGGTTACTGGAAATTGGAAGAAAACGAGCAGGGTAAATGCCGTGCTCATTACTCGGTCGAAGCCAAATTTAAGGTGTTTGTGCCGGGGCCTATTGCTAAGGCTTTGGTGGAAGTGAATTTGCCGAATATGATTTCGGCCTATCATAAACGTGTGGCGGAAGTCTATGGCTAACGATGATTCACGGGATGATGACGATCGGTCTCAAGGTCTATTGTCTGAAACCTTAAAGAAGGTTGTTACGGCTGGTATCGGTGCGGCTTTTATGACGGAAGAAAGCATTCGAGCTTATCTGTCCGAAATTAAGCTTCCGAAGGATGTTTTAAACGGTGTTTTGCACGGAGCCAGCAAGTCGAAAAACGAGATCATTAACCGGGTGTCGGATGAAGTGATCAAAATTGTGCGAAAGATTGATTTTGTGGAAGAAGCATCGCGCTTTGTTGAAGAACACAAGTTTCGCGTTTCGGCTGAGATCGAAGTGGTAAAGAAAAGCCCCGAATCTCGTCATCACGAGTCAGCGCCAACGACTCGAATTAAAGTCTCTACAACAGATTAGATCCGTTTATTGAAAGAAGACCTCGCGACATGTGACTCGTTTTGCGGGGTAGGTTTCGATATGTTGGTTCATTAGCATTTGACCAAGCATTTCGCCGCGAAGCACTTCGACCAGGCGCTCGTTCGCTTTGTAGGTCTGTCGCAGTTCGTTCAGAATCGCTTTGGTGGTGTCGGCAGCCTGAAACTGGTCGGCTTGGTTGCTGACAAGATAAGGGGCCCAAGGGGCCGCTGTGTTTGTGCCAAAGTTGGATTCAAGCGTGGATAGTTTTTCTTGCGCGATACTTACAACTATCGAGTGAATCTCTTTTTTATTGGGGAAGTAGCGCATTAAGAACAGGTAATAGGAGGTCCAATGGACGCCACTGATTCCCAGCGCGTGTGGAAGGTCTAGGCTTTCGATTTTTTCGTCGGCAAGCTGTCGTAAAAATTCTTGGGCGGAGCTTGCCAGGTTTTGAATCGCCTCTTTTGGGGAACGGTCCAATTGGTTCACAAATTGCCGGTGGTATGTGACCGGGTCTTGCGATTTTGGGCCACCAACACCAACGACAGCGATTCTTTTAAAAAANCGTCTACCNACAGAGACGGGCTTTTGCTGAACTTCCAGTTTGTGCGCGNTCAAGATNGTGGCAGAAAGTTCTGGAATGCTGGCCTCTTTGACGGCTCGTCGGAGTTCTTCCAAGACAATCGAGGGGTGTTGTGACTCGGGGGAGANTCGCAGTTTAAGCTGACTAGGAAGTTGTTGAGGAGCTGGTAGCAATCCAAGCAGAGCTCGGCGTAAGGTGACGTTGACNGCGACAATGGAAAAGGAGCCGGAATTCGAAGACTGTGGAAAGCCGAGGTATTCTTGCTCGAATGTCTGAAGCTGGTGGAGTTCTTCTAAGGTCACCGCCTTCGCCGTCAGCGAACAGAACAGACATAGTATAACCACGGGCAAGGCCTTGAGCATCGAGGGCGGACTCCTTCAAGTAGTCTCCCATTTTCTGCGAAAAAGGCTGGTTCTCAAAGGCTTGTTTGTATTCATTGGTAGGCATCTGAGTATCCTACAAAGCTGTCCAATCTTTTGACACCTTTACGGGGGGTTGAACCGTATAATTTTCACGCCACTTGCGGGGGCAGCCAGTTAAAGGCACTTTCAAAGGTCAGCTTTCTGATGTTTTGGGGTTCTGTTTGATGATGGTTAAAAACGCGCAGTTGATGTTTGTGGTTCTTGGTTTTCTAGTTGGTATGCCGGCCATTGCGACCATGAATTGTCCTGGCGTTTTCTTGATGGCTGATTCTGGGGCCATTGTTCGTCGTGAAATTTTACTGCCGCCACGAGCTTCTGAGCCTGTCGTTATCGATGCTGAAGGGCAGTTCTCACAGATGCTTGGTGATGTTAAAGAAAAGGTGCGATCGACACGTCGGCGATTTCACTTGGACTTAGGCTACCAGTTGGTTCGTGGAGCTTTGGATCGCTTTCGGACGACAATGGGGTCCTACGAACATGCCGGTGAGGAATACCCCGCCGCCTATTCGGCTTTATATACGAACTTGGCGATGCTGTTCGAGCCCAAGCGCGACCAGCAAGTGATCAACCTTCGAAAGCGGATTCAGGATTTAAACAATCAGATCGACTTAATTCGAGCAGAGGTGCCGCTTGGCCAGGCGACGTTTGAAGGTGGTTCACTGAGTGATGATCCTGTTCGGGTCCGTTCCTTTTCGGCATCACAAGAGTACGAAATTCAGAAGCTAAAAGAGGAACGCGATAAAGCCGGTAAAGCCATTGAAACGTTGGAAGCTCAAGAAGCCAAAGTCCTTCAGGACGTGAGGGCGACCCTTTCGGCGGTCCAAAACTATGTACCTAAGCTGGAGCAGGCCGCCACGAAGCTTAGAAATGCTCGGATCTTGATTCGGCACTATAAAAAGAACCGTTCCTTGTTAAGAAAGCGGTTTGCACAGGCCAGGTCTGATGGCGCCGAAGGTATTGTTGAGACTGTTAAAATTGTGGATGGAGACCATACGACCGTCCAAGATCTTCAGATCACCAGTTTGGATGATATCGATGAGGCGATTCGCTTGCAGAGGGACCGTGTTCGATTGATCAGTGGTGGGCCTTTGTTCCGAATGTTTCCCTTTCAGTTAGGCTTTTATGATCCCTATGGGAACGAGCTGAAGCGGACCGCGATCCAGTACGCCAAGGATTTTGATGCTTTAAATCGTATCTACGAATTTATGAGCTATGAAATCGATCACGCCGATGACGGGGTTGTGACCCCGACGGTTCTTGCTATTTACAATGACATTCGCGAGACCGTTCTTAGTCACCGGGTGATGCGCCCGGCGTTTCGGTCCACCGTATCTCTTTCGATCTTTTTATTTAACGAGCAATGGCGTCTTCATCGGGAGTCCCGTGCGGACGGCCTTGAGTTTGCGGGAATTGACACGGTCATTTCGGAAGTGCTTCCGACGGACTTTATTGAAGGTGTTAAAAAGCGGGCAGGGATCGATACCATTGAAGAAAAGCTGAGCTGGCAGAGCTATTTGCCAATGGGCTTTATTCAAGCAGCCGCCTTTTCGCTGGCGTCCGGGTATTTGTCGTCCTACTTTGTTCCCTATGGCGAAATGCTGGATACAGCAGCTGATGGCCTTGCCTACTCAGTTGTGTCAACGGGGCAGTTTTTAACCTACGATGTCGTCGGAAACGCCTACTATATTTTTGATTCAAAGCGGTCCGGAGAGGATTGGCGCTTTTATAATATGTGGGAAAACGCCGAGTGGACTTCACGTGATGATAGTGGGAACCGACAGTTGTCGGTCAAGATCGCGAAGGCTCACGAGCGCTTTGAAGAGTATATTTCATCGCCCATTCGCGGTCTGGCGGCGGCTCATAAGGACTATACGGATAATGGAATGTGGGACAGTACGGACCCTGACGTTCAGAATAAGTACTCGTTGAAGGTGGTTCGTTTTTCCATGGCCGGAGCTCGCTACTTTGCCCAACTTGCAGAGGAAGAATCTCTTCGCTTGGCTGAAATTCAGCAGACACGAAATTTTCAGGATTACGTTTCGAATGTTCGGTCATTGATTGAAAAGTCAGAGTTGGCTCTGGTTCAAGTTGCGATGCTGCCTGATCAAAATAGTTATATGGAGGCGGCGAAAGCTTTGGTGGCAGATGCCGCTGGTGATGCTCGTACTAAGGTGCCACCTTCAGCTGTCCAATCGGCAATGGATGCCGTTGGGGGATCAGCCCGTCAAGTTGGTGAGGCTGAGTACGAGGCTTTCCCTGAGTTAAGGGCTTTGGTGCGATCTTTGATGATGTACCGGGCACACTATCTTGAAAATAAAGATCATGACAGCGCTCTTGATTTTGCCGACGTCATCAACGAACGCGTGAACGCCTACCTGACCAGAGATAGCGTTCTGGTTGATCGGATCGTTAATGATTCTGGTGCAGATGGTGGCAGGTAAAGGGGCGGCTTTTAGAGCGCGCTGAAGGTCTCGACGAAGGATAAAACCATCACCCAAAATAGAAACAGTGTCAGAAGTCCCCAAGCGAAGATCTTGTAGCTTCTCTCGACACGAAGGGCCCGCTTCGAGAACTCGAAGGCGCGCATTGAATCGATGGGTTGAAGAATCGACTTTGCCAACTGATGGCAAGCCAAGCAAAAAAATAAGACTGAAGACATAGCTAAGACGGCTGATTCCATGGCTTACTTATCGCCGTCGTTTTGTGCCAACTTGAGACAGGGGGTGGATTTATGACTTTGGTCGAAGGTCGTTTAAGCCAAGCTTAAACTGATCGATCGGCTGAGTTTCAGCTTCAGAGTCTTTGTACTTCAGGTAATCAAGGCGGCGAAGTGACTCGTCCAATTTGTCCGCGGCGTCTTCTTGGCTTGAGCCTCGGGCTGTCTCTGAATCAAAGCCGTTGATATAGTCCCGACGCCATTTCATGGCCGCTTGAGGGTGGTTTTTCATCGGAATTTTACGTAGGTAGTTTTCAACGAAAGCCAGAGGGTCTTCGCCAGTTTCGGGAAGGTCTTTGACCGCCGAGCTCATGGTTTTCAAGTACTGCCAGTACTGGGGCGTTGCGGTGTTTTGCAGGGCCTCGTTTAATGACAGCTGTAGGATTTCTTCATGTAGGAATCCTTTAAGCGACTGGCCGCTGTATCGATTTTCAATGCGGTAGTGAAGTCGGTCGATGAAGTTTTGTTTTAAACGAAGCTCGGATCGCTCGTCTAATAGGGTTTGTAGTTCGTTGCCTTCGGTGTCGGTGAACTGGGATTTGATCAAGTTTTCAAGCTGATTCAGACGCTTCTGGTTTTGACCTTTCAGTGAGGTCAGGTGCTGAACGCACTCCACCTTTGACTTTGCATAGCAAAAGCCTGAAACAACTGTTATGGCTAGAAATGTCAAAATGGCCCGTCTCATATTCATATTATCTAATAGAGCAAGGCGTGGGCCAAAAAATGAGGCTCTAACTGGACCTCAATGCAGGAAATTGGGGTCAATGTGCCGAGGTGTCGTAAATTGTCTGTAAATTTGACAAATCTATGTACAGATTTCAGGGGTGTGAAAAATCTGTACGATTTATTTCAGGGGTGTGCAGGTCCAAGATGAGCATGAATTCGATCGAACACAAGGTCCTAAAAGTCCTTCGGGAGGGCATAGATTCCAGTACAGCTGTGATATGCAGTTGCTCTGGTGGGATGGACTCGGTTGTATTGGCGGCGCTGCTACATAAGCTTCAGCCGGTGATCGGATACCGTCTGACTATTTTACATATTCACCACGGCCCAACAGGGGACTCGAACCAGCTGGATTATCGAACCAAGGCGGCGGCCTTTGTTGAGGACTTTGCCAAGCAGCGAGGTCTTGGTTTTCAATGTCAGAAAAGTGCCGAGGTCTTGTCGACAGAAGCGGATCAACGGGATTTTCGGCAAGGCATTTATCGTCGGATGGTGACGGAATCGTCGCGGGCTTGGGTGGCTTTAGGTCATCACGCCCGCGACTTGTTGGAGACTCGAGTGCATCGGTTGATTCGAGGGGTGGGACCACAGGGGCTTGATTCAATGCAAAGCTTTGACGACGAGGCTCGCCTGATGCGTCCGATGTTGGGACTGTCTTATGACGACATTGTCACGTATTCGACGGAAGAGTCTATTCAATGGGTCGCAGACCCAAGTAATTTGCAATTAGACCCTTTTCGAAACTGGCTACGTCACGAATGGTTGCCTGCTTTAGAGGCACGCTCTGCTGGGGCAACCGCGACTTTAGCGCGTTCGCTCCAGTCCATTGTCGATACGGTTTCAACTTCGGACGTCGACTTTGGTGATATGGACGAAGGTGTTTCGTTGCCACGCTATTGGCAGCTAGGGCCGTCCGATCAGCGCCGGATGATTGCCATGTATATGTGGCAAATCGGGATAAAAAATTACGGGTTGTCCCATATCGAGGAACTTCGTAAGCGCCTTGACACAGGCCAAAAGGAACTCACCTTTAGTCTATTGGGGTATCAGTGGAGACTATACTCAAACCGGCTTTCTGCCCGGTCCAGTCGAACCTTCGATTGAGCCTGATTGCTGGCTCGTGGTATCCTAGATCAACCCATTGAGGACATACTTTGATGGGACTAGTGAAGGACAGGAAATATGCGCTCAGCTCAGAAGACCATGGCCCTGTGGGCTATCCTTATCGTCGTTGCCATCTTGATGTTCCAAATGTGGGAAAATCAACGTCAGGTGATGATTCGAGATTTCGATTACCCTAAGTTTTTAACAGCCCTTGAAAAGGGTCAGCTAGAAACGGTCACGTTCAATAAAGACAGTGGTGAAATCGAAGGAACGGTAAAAACCGAATTCGCACAAACCCTTGGGGGCGAGCGGTTCACCATCCTTGGAAATACCGACTCAGAAGGCTTTAAGCTGGTTCGTGAGTACGGTATTACGCCGAAGTACATTGGCTCGAACAACCTTATGACGTCGTTCCTGATTAACTGGCTTCCGATGATCATCATCTTTGTGTTGTTTGTCCTGTTTATGAGGCAGTTGCAAATTGGTGGTGGAAAGGCGATGAGCTTTGGTAAAAGTCGCGCCAAGCTTCTGACTGAAAACAAGCAACGTGTGACCTTTAAAGATGTTGCCGGTGTTGAAGAGGCCAAAGAAGAATTGGAAGAAATCGTTCAGTTCTTGAAGAACCCAAAGAAGTTCACCCGGCTGGGTGGGCGTATTCCAAAGGGTGTCCTTTTAGTGGGGCCTCCGGGAACCGGTAAAACGCTTCTTGCCCGAGCTGTTGCTGGGGAAGCCAGTGTTCCGTTTTTCACAATCAGTGGTTCTGACTTTGTTGAAATGTTTGTTGGTGTGGGTGCGTCTCGGGTACGTGATCTTTTTGAACAAGGTAAGAAGAATGCCCCATGTATCATCTTTATCGATGAAATCGACGCCGTTGGACGGCACCGTGGTGCCGGTATGGGCGGCGGTCATGACGAGCGCGAACAAACGCTGAACCAGCTTCTTGTTGAAATGGATGGGTTCGAAGGCAATGAAGGGGTCATCCTGATTGCTGCGACTAACCGTCCCGATGTCTTAGATCCAGCCCTTCTTCGTCCGGGCCGTTTCGACCGTCGCGTGGTCGTGAACAAGCCAGATCTGGGTGGACGCCGCAAAATCCTATCTGTCCATGTCCGTAAAACGCCTTTGGCCTCTGATGTCGACGTTGAAGTTCTAGCGAAGGGGACTCCTGGGTTTTCTGGGGCCGACCTTGAAAACCTGGTGAACGAAGCCGCCCTTCAGGCCGCTCGTCGCGATAAGCATAAAGTCAGCATGGATGATTTTGAAACCGCGAAAGACAAAGTCCTTATGGGGAGTGAGCGTCGCTCGATGGTTATCAGTGACGAAGACAAGCGTATCACGGCTTACCATGAAGCCGGGCACGCCATCGTCGGTAAGGTTCTTCCGAAGACGGACCCGATTCATAAAGTGACCATTATTCCTCGTGGAATGGCTTTGGGTGTGACTCAGACTTTGCCAGACAAAGAAAGCCTGAATATGACCAAGTCGCAGGCGACAAATATGATTGCTTTCCTCTTCGGTGGACGTGCGGCTGAAGAATTGATTTTCGAAGATTACACGACTGGTGCTGGTAACGATATTGAGCGTGCAACCGACATCGCTCGACGCATGGTTTGCGAGTGGGGGATGTCTGAAAAGCTTGGGCCTTTGGCTTTAGAAAAGCGCGAGGGACCTGTTTTTCTTGGAATGCAAAACTCGGGCGCTAAAGAGTACTCGGATTCAAAGGCTCAGGAAATTGACTCGGAAATCCGTCGTTTAGTGGTTGAAGGTCATGACCGCGCTGTTGAAATTTTAAAAGATAAAATGGATCAGCTTCATTCGATGGCCAATGCCTTACTTGAATATGAAACCATCGACGGGGAAGAAGTGAATATGCTTGTTGATGGATCTGGTTTGGACGAATTGAAAGAGCGCCGTAACCGTATTCGTGACAAGCAAGAGCAAGAGCATCAGCAAGCGGCTTTGGAAGCCAAAGAGCGTGAGGCTGCTAAGAAGAAGGCCAACCCAGACGGGGATGGCAGTGATCCGATCAGTGGTGCTGATCCGGTTCATGCTTAATTCGTTTTTATAAACCATTGATTTTGGAAGGGCTGTCAGTATGACGGCCCTTTTTTTTTGGTTTGTGCATGGTCTTTCAGAGTCGCTCCGAATTTCTATTTCAGACCGTGGAGCCTCGTCGGAGGACTGAAATAGAAATTCGGAGCGACT
>NYZX01000074.1 GCA_002686065.1 Pseudobdellovibrionaceae bacterium
TAATGACCAGTATCGAGCTGCTAAGCGGAGACAAACAAACTTTTGATCTACTGCAAATTTTGAACGAACATACTGACACCCTCTATGCACATAGCCTTGGGGTCAGCCTATACTCTGTGATGATTGCTCAGACCCTTGGGTGGACCTCGACCCCAACCCTTTTCAAACTGAGCTTCGGCGGACTCATGCACGATGTTGGTTTAAAAGAAATCGACAAAGAGATCCTCGATAAACCACGCCCACTTTTAAGCTATGCCGAACGTCAACTGATCGAAACACACCCCCTTCGTGGAAAAGAAATACTGGAAGCTTTAAAAGCTGCCCCAGTTGACGTCATTAACATTGCCTACCAACACCACGAAAACATCCTTGGCCAGGGCTATCCACGACGCCTTGGAAAGCTAGACATCCACCCCTTAGCTCATGTCGTAAAAGTCGCTGACGAGTTCTGCTACTACGCTCTTAAAGGACCAGACAACCCAGGCCTACCAGGCCCAAAAGCGATAGAACTAATGACTCAGCTAAAGAAAGACACTCTTGAAGTCCGGTCCTTCGACGCTCTAAGGAAGCTTGTTACATCGGACCAGTCAAAAGCCGCTTCGTAAGCGCCGCTAATCGACAAAGATTAGGTAAAGCGACCAAGCACCTTGGCCGCAATAAATGACCACCTCAGCTCGATGGACGCACTGAAAAGGATATAGACGTTAGGCGCCAAACTGGCGCCTAACGTCTAAAAATCAATTTAATCAAAATTTGAAGCTAACCAGTTAACAATCAACGACACCTGTACCAACCTTGCATAGAATTCATTCCTCTATCGAGATAAAAACGACAGCCCCATAACCTTACAATAGAAAAACCTATACAGTACACCGGACAAAAGCTCCACCATCCTAAGCCTTCTTAGGTGAGACCTCTAAACCCATATAAACTATGCTTAGCAATTAATGGTTCGTGTTTTGCAGGTAAAAAACCATACAAGTAACGCTAATAGCAAACAAGCTAATCAGGAGAACAGATGAAATCACTAGCTCTAATTTTACTCGCACAACTATTCACGCACATAAACTTAAATGCGCAACCGGCTAAAGTCGAACAAGTTGAGCCGAATGACCTAATCCAGCTCTCCGAAATTGACAGTTCTGGGATCGAAAAGAATTTAGATATTGTCGCCAAGGCACCCGCGACTGAGCACCGTGGAACTTAAAAAGGCAATCCTAACCGGAATAAGCTTATTATTTCTTCCGACTGGAGCACACACCCAAATGTTATCAATCCACACAGGAGGAACTAAGGTTCCTCCATACCACTTTGAAGCCTCGGCAAGACAGCACTCAATGCTCTCTGAAGCTATTAGAGGTTCACTATTGTATCGAGGCGAAGGCTTTAACCTTGAACCTGGACACCTCTCACACTTTGAGTACAGCTTTAAAGACGATTCTTACATCCTAAGACTTCGAGATAATCTTCGCTTTCACAATGGACGAAACGTCACAATTGTCGACCTAGAGTTTGCAATCACAAGGGGCTTTTTCTCAAACAAGCCCAACTTTTTTTCAGCCAGATTTGGAGAAATAAAAGGTGTCGGAAAAATAAAACCAGGAACGAAGTTCACTTCTGGAAAAATCGAAGGCATCACCATTCTAGATGAAAACACGCTTAAAATTAAGCTCAACGCTCCAAACCCATCTTTCTTACACAACCTTACATCTCCTTACTATTCGCTAATCCCGATCGAATCCCTAAAAGAAGACTACCTCTCGTGGAAGACGAAACCTATTGGAGCAGGAAAATACGCCGTCGAGTCCATCGACACGAAAGAACAACACATGACCCTAAAAAGAGACGACACAATCTCAGAAAAGCCGACTCGTATCTTAGTAAGTTGGAATGGTAGTATTTCGAAGGCAACATTCGACATCTCATTTGAACACTTAGATGGATACCAAGAATATGTATCCCAACTTCCTGTAATGGTAAAAATTATCGAATTTTCAAACGTCAATACATTGGGATCAAATCCGTCTTTCAAAAAGCTAACATCTGAGATTATCAAACAGTCTCCGTTTATCGCCAGCGAACTTGGAATAAAACCAGCCGACCAGGTCCTTCCAAGCCATTTCTGGGGCAGAGCCACGACAATCACTAAAAGCACTACACAAGCAGTAAAGTCCCTGGCGAAACCCTTTGAGAATAAAACCGTCAAAGCAGCCCTTTTTTCCGGCAAGCCAATCTCAAAGAAAAACCACTACTACGTTAGAGAGCTAATAAGCCGATTTAAAGAGTTCGGGATAAACCTAATCATAGAAACGACAGAGAATAAATTCTTCGACAAACACCTCTGCGAAAAGTATTCCTTTTTCATTTCCGGAAAGGTTGTCGACTACACCGACCCGATTGTGATGTTTGGAGCCTACCGAACCGGTGGGCATGATCCGTTTCTAGCTCCGACTGAACCTCAACGAAAACGTTTCGACATACTGTATCGCCAATGTGCTACCTCAAATAAGTCACCTCAACAGCGAGCAAACTGTGTCAAGGAACTCAGTCAGTTTACTTACGACAACAATATCGTCTTGGCACTCTCAGAAGAGCCAAGCCTCACCTACTACAATAAGAAGACAATCAAAACTCTTGGCAAACAAACTCAACCACTGACACTCCGTCTAGACAATATTTTGACGACTGGGATTCAAAAATGAAAATAATCGGAGAGGGCTCGGAAGCAACCATCCAGATAGTAACTGCTCGAGCTGATCAGTTTCACGTTAAGCGCTTCGAATCAATGACTGGAGTAACTCCAGCTATATTTATGCCATGGCATTGCCTACCGCACCTATTCCTAAGCAACCATAAAGGAACAGATAAACTAAAAACCTGCCATGATTTAAAATATCTAAAAACCAACGCTGGCCTTACAGCTGTTAGATCCTTCCTGTCCTCAAACGGCCTGGGAAACGACTTTGATCAGATAAATCAAGACCATGTAACCTCCATTGAAATCGACACCTTCGGGTACAATACCGACAGCCCCTTCTTCCCGTACTTCAACTACCTAGATGAGACAATAAGCAGCCTCCCAGACTGGCTTAGAGAAAAGTATGATCGGTTGGTCGCTATCGTTATCCCTCGCAAGTACAAGCCTGGGATAACAGCGAAAGCGGATGGCTCCGGACTTAGCAGCATTCACTTTCGAAAAGTAGCTTTTCTATCACTCCCAACTACAACGGATTCCAAAAATCAATTTCTTCTAAATTATGCACATGAAGCTGGACACCAAGCCTTACACAACCTTCAGCACTTTGATCAGATTATATATAATGGGCTGGAGACAATGGTTCATTCGCGAATCAGGGGACACAAGCGCCCCGCCATTCAAAGCTTTCACGCTTTAATCGCGATAGGCTACATGCTGGAATTAGCCACACATATTCAACCAAGAGATTCATTATCAGCAAATTTCTGGTGCACAATTAAAACCAAGCTTAAACAACTCCTCGCCCTAGGAATTTCAGATTTTGACCATATTAAATTCACTCCAGTTGGCTCAAACTTGTTGAAACAACTAAAAAGCGTCGCATGACTTCTTTTCAGGCAAGCCTCGACCAAGAGTACAAAAAGGCTACCAGGACGTTCCTTATCCTATCGTCAGTTTTTTTAGTTGCGATCCCAACGACCTTCATTTTTGCGAAATATCACTTCACAAAGGCACTTGTAGAATCTTCGTTAGTAAGAAATTTTGAATACTGGCTTAAAACAGGCAACTCTTTTGAAATCACAAGACTAGCCTATAACTTCTCTACGGCCACGAACGCTGCCATGGTGGTAACCAAAGGCAACTTTACTATAACCTCTACAATTGAAACTAAACACGCTCCTCCATCTGGAATATCAGTATCTAATAAAGGCCTAGTCTATTCATACCAAGTCCCTACGCAAATGCGCGACGCACACATTACAGTAATTGAATACTTAAGTTTTACTTGGATACTTTTAGTTCTTTTAACAGCAACCGTAACAGCAGGAATTATCCAATCACTTCTAAACGTCTGGCAGAAAACCTTCTTTCAGCATCCCAAAACCTTTATTAAAGAAATTTTGAACATCATTCAATATGACGGATTATCAAAACCTGCAACAATACGATTCTCCGAAGCCGAAACCATCCAAAAAATCAGAATAGAGTTAGAAAAACAAATAGCTGAAAGATCAAATGAGGCAACCAAAATCCAACTAACTCGCGAGATCGCTCACGACTTACGCTCCCCTCTAACTGCCCTGTCGATAATTAAGTCAATGTCTTCATCCGAGCTCTCAAGCGAGAACTTATCGCTTCTTTCCTCTGTCATCGACCGAATAAATGGAATTTGCTCAAATTTACTGGGAGAAACTCGTGCCGAAAAAGAACCTGATCGAAGTTACAGCAATCTTCAAGAAGCTACCGAAGAAATAGTTAAAGAAAAATCTATTGAAATCTCCCAACGTGGAATCATTAAATTAAATCTAAAACACAGCACAAACCCCGCACTCAGATACGTCAACATCAGCAAAGCTGACCTCCAAAGAGTACTAAGCAACTTAATCAACAATGCAGTCGAGGCCAATCCGAATCAATCTGTAGAAATAGAAGTTACTACCGGGAGTTACGGACCCAACTACATTACAATACTAGTTTCAGACAATGGACCTGGCGTACCTCAAAATATAAGAGAGTCTGTTTTCGAAAAAGACTTTTCCTCAAATAAGCCAGCTGGCCACGGAATCGGCCTATATCACGCAAAGCGAACACTTCTTAATGTCGGTGGAGAAATTTGGCTGGACAATACTTACAGTTCAGGAGCAACTTTTGTGCTTAAACTACAAACGATACCTGCTCCAAGTGAGTCTGCTCGACACATTTAATCATCAACGGAAAATTTGTGTAAGCAACCTCTACGCTAAAATGGATAGCTCGCCTCAACCACTCATTCATATTTAACAGAAATACGTGATCTAGACGCCACTTTGTTTGGCAGAGTAGCATTACGATTATACCACTCATTTTTTCACCATGAACCACTAACGTCGAGGAAGATCTGACACTCTGAAGCGAGTTTCGAACATTTCACACAACCAGACACAACTGATGTTTCTATGGCGAACTAACGGCAAAAACCAATAAAACTTAACTAACACTAAAGCCTAAACTTCACGCGACATGACCAGGTCGCATCGTGAGGTTTGGTTGCTGCAGGTGGATGGTTTGAACCCGTAAGATTTGTATAAGCCAATAGCCTCAGTCAGGACTGATGCGGTTTCTAAGGACATTGTCTTATAACCTTGATCCTTTGCAGCCTTCATTGCCTTTTCTAGTAACCAGCGGCCAAGCCCTTGTCCTCGGACATCCTTGACCATATACATTTTCCGAAGCTCGCACTCGGATTCGCTAACCCGAGACAAGGCCCAAGTTGCTAACAATCGCCCCTGTGGTGAACGCACAATTTCAAAAGTTCCACCCTTTGAAAAATAGCTCGCCTCAAGATCGAACAAATCTTGNTCCGTGCCGGATGGATCCACAGGTAAGCCGTACTCCTTAAGGACTTCAAAAATCAAGTTTTGAATATCCGGCTGATCGGATCGAGTTGCCAACACGGACTCCAAAGAGATTTCATGTCGGTCATTTTCAACCTGAAAGATCATAACGTCACGGCTGACCCCAAACTTATGGGTNTGCTTTTTAAGAACNCCAACCTCTTCAAAACCAACCCTTTTATGCAGCCTGACCGAGGCCTCATTCGGCAAGGTGACATAGGCCGTGATGGAATCAAGTGGCTGTCGTCGCAGCGCTTTAAACAGCCTTTTATAAAGCTGTTCCCCACACCCCTGCCCACAAAATTCAGGATCTATACATATCCCACACTCAACCGCGCGGGACTGATGGGCCATGGGGCCAGCTGGATTACTAGCCACCATCCCAACAACTTTCCCGCCCACCTCGAGCACAAAGGACTGATAAGTGCCGTAGGCCGTATAACGAGACAAAAAAAGATTTTGCAAACCTTCCAAGGTTCTTTTTTCCTCGTACGGAATCGCCCAACCACTTTCGATATAGTGGTTGAATAGACTTAAAATCGAAGGAATATCAGAAGGAATAAAATGACGAATCATCCACGAAGTGTTCACAAAGAAAAATTACCCAGCCAAGAGATAGGATGCAAGTCCTATTCAGCGCCAGCACGCTTATAGCAATTTAACAGGGTCCCACTTTTACACTCGTCTCGAATGGCTTCCGTATTTCGATCAAAGATCGAGGCACTGTAGGCATTCGAATCAATATCCGCCGGCGACGAGGCCGATGCGACACTGCTGGAAGCCGTTTTACGGTTACCATGCAACTGCTTCAAATACTTCGAGTAGTCCGTCGAAGAGGACTTCAAGCTAGCCCGGTAGGCCTTTGCTGCCCCCGAGTAACCACCCCCTGAAGAGGCATACTCACCCTTAACGACATTATAAGACTGATCCGTCGTCGCAGTGGCTTTCGAGTTGTTATCCGTGTTACCAGAAGATCCTACCGCATAGGACCCACTGTCACCACTTGAGGAGGACGACGTCGACGCCGTTGAGCTATCCGAAGAATCTCCACCCGCCAAACTTAAGGGATCAACCAACGAGTCTGGAAGACTTGATACACGAAAAGCGGAATCGCCACGAATACAAGCCGGATCCAAAGGAAACTCCTCACACTGAGCCGCGAACTCCTCTGGGGAAAGGGTATCTAAGCAGGCCGATGGGTTCGACTGACACATCGACGAGTTATTCGATGCTACTTGCTGGCACGTTGGACTACTGGCGTTCGAAGACACCTTACAATACTCGAAGACCTCCCAAGAGGTACAAAATGACGATCCCGTCCCAACGCCTGAATCCGAACCGGACCCACAATAGCTCGACACAAAAGACGCACAGTTGGTTTGATTCAACTCGTGAATTTCCAACTCCAAATCACTCACTGTACTTCCATAGACATCTTCAAGTTCATACTCTTGGATTCCGGGCAAACAACGCGCTAGGAAGTAATCCTGGCAGTCATCTTTCCCATAGGCGTCCGCAGTCAGACAAATCTGCTGTTCCTCAGGCAAAGACTCGACACTATCAGGCGTCCCATCGCCATCACTATCACTTAAACCAGACTGATAGTCAGAGTCCGTCCCGGTCAAACCACCGCCAGTGGACCCGCTGGATGATCCAGAAAAACTTCCATTCATCATTCCCATCAATCCGACCAGTAAAGCCCCATTTCCGATGGTCTTAAAAGTTTCATTATTCAATAAAGCATTTATTTGACTTCCACACATGCCACCTAAATCACTTTGTCCGGCGGCGGCCCCATTCACGGAAGTTTGAATCGACTGCTGAACTTGATTCAATTGCCCACCCACATCTAAATTATCTCGAACACCAGCTAGAAGTGTTGTCGCAGACCGCTCTGTTTCCGCCGTACATGTTGACTGACTCGACTGAATGCTGGACTGAAACCCTTGCAACTGAGTCAAAGCAGCCTGATTACTTGAAAACATGTTGCACGCAGCCGCACTTGGTGGGATCGCCTGACACTGAGTCCACAACCCAGGCTGTTCAGCTTCGATCTGCGCGATCTTAACCTCAACGTCTGTTAAAGCCGTTGCACATAAGTTCGTACAAGGAGCTCCATTACTTATCACTTTACTAATACTTCCCAAATGCGAGCAGATGGCCGTCTTATTCGCACTCTCAAAGGCATCCACCTGCTCTGTCAGCGCCGTACTATCTGACAGCTGAGACAGGTTTCCCGAAGCCTGAGCCGCTTGGGCGGCCTCACTGGCTGTGCTGGTATTGATGTTTTCGGTCGGAAGTGATGTCGATGCCTCTGTACAGGCAACTGTCTTCTCTTGGGCCTGAGCCACTCGAGCATCTGTAGCCTGAGCCGGATTGGTTGGAATTAAAAAACTGAAAAGTATGACAACTTTTAGGCTTCGAATCATAGGTACCTCACCCAGACTGTATCGTCCTAAGACGCTCAGGACTTTAGTAGAAATGAGACATTTTTTGAATTTTACGGCGCTCAAATCCCCCACAATCGACTTGAAGGAGGTCCTTCAGAACAGGTACTTCTGAAACCTAGTTGTGTGGACGCTTAAAGTAATCCCTGATAACTCGGTTTATCAAAGTCCGATTCCCCGAAAGTGGAGATGTCACAGCCCAAACTCCATGCTGAATACTTGGTATATCCCCCAAAACCTTCAGTTTTTTCAGCTTCAATGCGTCTTTTGCGGACCGCTTTGGCAAAATAGCAAAACACTCCCCTTCTTCAACAATGGTCCTCATCAGTGTCATATCGTCGACCTCGCCCACCA
>NYZX01000075.1 GCA_002686065.1 Pseudobdellovibrionaceae bacterium
ATGTAATCGGGGTTGCAAAGATAAATATATTGGTCGTTCACATAACGAGGTAGACCAGCATTAGGAAGAATCATTACCGGCTTCTCGACCAAAGGTTCGATCTTCTCCATCGCCGTCAACATTCCACTGGGTCCAATTTCACCACTGAAGCCGACAACCTCAACGTCTTTACGTCTCATAAGCCGCGCAAACTCTTCGATGGTGTGACCAAACGAGGTTTTCAACCCCTCCTGCAAAGCCACCGACGCGATAATAGGAAGGCTTGAGGCCGACCGACATCCATCGATGGCTGCTTCAAGCTCTGTGAGGTCGTGGAAATTCAACAAACTAATCGCCCCAAGCCCCGTTTCATCGAAAATTTTCGCATTATAAGCAAACAGCTCTTTTGCTTCATCAATCGACGTCGGGCCAAGCGGCTCAAGGATCAAACCTAAGGGGCCAATCGCCCCAGCACAAAGACACTCCCCCGCCGAAACCTTTAAGGTGATCTCTGCAGACGCCCGTAAAATCTGTTCGTGGCGATCTTGAATATTGTAGGTCACCAGCTTCGGACGAATGGCACTGAATGTATTGGTATGAAGTATCTTCGAACCGGCCGATTTAAAATCCGTTGTGACCTTTTGGACAGAGGTTGGCTCTTTCAAGCTAATTTCCTCAAAGGACCGGTTAATGTAAAAACCTTCTTCGTAAAGCGAAGTGGCCATGCTTCCGTCAGCAACAATGGGCGAGTTATCTTCAAGCAACTCACTTAGACTCAGTGAACTCAATTTTAATCCCTGTTATTTTCGGTTGTAGTCATCTTGAAGGCGGATGATGTCATCTTCGCCAAAATAATCGCCGCGCTGGACTTCAATGAAGACAAGTTTGTCTGCGCCGACATTACGAATGCGATGCTTAGCACCTTTTGGGACGTGAATCGTATCACCTGGTCCCTTTTTCTCGGTGCTTTCGTTCAACACAACCTCGGCCTGCCCCTGAACAACCAGCCAGTGCTCTTCGCGACGCTGATGATATTGATAGGAAATCGACTGACCCGGATCCACGTTGATTCGCTTCACCTTGTAGTCCGCTTCCTCAATCAAATTTTCGTAACCACCCCATGGGCGAAATTCAAATGGATGTGACGTGGCTTCGGGCAAGCCCAGTTCCTTGACTCGGGTCAGAAGATCTTTCACTTTTTCAGACTGCCCACGCTTGGTGATAAGAAGGGCGTCCGGTGTATCTGCCACAACCAGATCATCAACTCCAATTAAGCCAACAATTTTTTCAGTGACAGTAAACACGTAGTTACCGGCACCATCTTCACTGATGACGTTCGCTTTAGAACCAGCACGTGCTGAAGGGATCTCTTCACTGACACGAGCCATTTCGTCCCACGACCCCATATCGCTCCAACCAATATCACAAGGAACTGTCACCTGATCTTCTAGCTTTTCCATGATCCCATAATCAAGACTTTGAGGCTCGAGCTGCGCATACACATGCTTCAAATTACTGAGATCAGGCTTTAAATCTTTTAAACGGCTCCATGTTTTCGGCAAATGTGTCTGAAAGTGCTCGATCATTGTCGCCACCCGAAACACGAAAATCCCAGCGTTCCAAAAGTAATTTCCCGCTTCAACAAATTGCTTTGCCGTTTCAAGATCTGGCTTTTCACGAAAAGCAGCCACCCGCTTTGCCTGAAGACCAAAACCTTCTTCAAAAGAAACATCTTTAACTTCGATATACCCATACCCCGTGGCTGGCCGTGACGGCTGAATCCCTAAGGTCACCACCTGGCCCTTTTCAGCACAGCCTTGTGCTAATGCCAAGGCCTGACCAAAAGCGGGCTCATCGAAAACTAAATGATCTGATGGGAAGATTCCGACGATTTCTTGTTGCCGATTCTGCAAGGACATCACCTGACACAAAAGGCCGATCGCCGGAGCTGTATTTTTACCAAAAGGTTCGAAGATCATATCCTGGTCTCGGGCTCCAAGCCTCCGCCCCGAGCGCAGGGTCAAACTACGCATGCTTTCCGTCGTCAAAATGACCGGTTTTCCGAAGTTTTCCACACGCTGCCACGTGTTCTCTAGGAAGGACTTGTCGTAAAACTCACAAAACTGTTTTGGATAAGAGGCTCGTGACACAGGCCATAAGCGAGTTCCACTTCCACCAGATAAGATAACGGGCGTCAATTCAACAGGTTGTTTTGTCTCTGTCATTGGAGGAACTTCCTTTAACTGTTCAGACAATCAGATACCATTAATAGCTATTACCAGGTACAACATAACGGTAGACAAGATTGATGTGAATGAGAAAGTGAAAAAGGAGCTCACGTGATCCCTTTTGTTGACTTAAAAACACANTACCAAGCCATGAAGTCCGACATCGACCAAGCGATCCAAAAGGTCTTGGACCACGGCGGGNTTATTAACGGGCCTGAAGTCGCTCAACTCGAACAGGAATTGGTCGAGTTTACTGGAGCCAAGCATGCCCTTGCCTGCTCAAGCGGAACCGACGCTCTATTGATCCCAATGATGGCTGCCGGCATTCAACCTGGTGACGAAGTCATCACAACGGCATTTTCATTTATTGCAACAGTCGAAATGATCGTCTTACTTGGCGCAACACCTGTGTACGTCGATATTGACCCCGAAACGTTTAATTTAGATNTCGAACACGTCAAAGCGGCCATAACCGATAAGACAAAAGCCATTGTCCCGGTTTCACTATATGGCCAGATGCCTGACATGGATGAAATCAATACCTTGGCGAAACAACACGGNCTGATCGTCTTTGAAGACGCCGCCCAAAGCTTTGGCGCGACCTACAAAGGAAAACGAAGCTGCGCGGTGAGCGACTTCGGTGCAACCAGCTTCTTTCCAGCAAAGCCTCTTGGTGCCTANGGGGACGGCGGAGCGATTTTCACGAATAGCGACGAAATGGCTGTCGCGATGAAAGAGGTTCGAGAACACGGATCTGAAAGCCGTTATCACCATACTCGTCTAGGCATCAATGGTCGCCTAGACACCATCCAGTGTGCGATTCTCAGCGTTAAACTNAANCGATATCANTGGGAAATTGAACAGCGTCAACGTGTGGCAACAGCCTACAACCAGGCCTTCCAGGAAATCATTAATGACGAGGTGAAAATTCCGGTCGTCCGCGATGATCGTGACTCTGTTTGGGCCCAGTACACCTTACGAGTCCCAAAACGTGATGACTTCCGCGCAAAAATGCAAGAAGCGGGCGTTCCGACAGCAGTCCATTACCCTTGCCCGATGCCGGATCAGCCTTTCTATAAAGGCATTGGTCGCGTCCACAGCGTCGAAGAAGCTCAAAAAGCAGCCAACCAAGTTGTTAGCCTGCCCATGTTTCCTGACATGAACGAAGACCAACAAGCGACTGTCATCAGCGCTGTACTTTCGTATTTCAAGAAGTAGTTCTGCTTACAGCTGCAAGGCCCTAAGCGGCCTTGCAGACTTATCGACCTTTTCCAAACACCACAATATAGACCGTCTTCAGGATGATTTTTAAATCCAAGAAGTAGTCGAAGTTTTTTATATAAAACAGGTCGTACTGTAGTTTTTCTTCGGCATCCTTTTCAGAGGCCCCGTAGGGGTAACGAACCTGCGCCCAGCCGGTCAGGCCGGGCTTAACCAAATGACGAAGGTCATAGTAGGGAATTTGCTTTGCCAATTCACAGGTGAACTCTGGACGCTCAGGACGAGGCCCAATAAAGCTCATATCACCACGAAGAATGTCCCAAAGCTGCGGCAGCTCATCCAATCGAGTTTTACGGATAAACCACCCGACCCGAGTGACTCGCGCGTCCGACGCCTTCGCCCATTGAGCTCCGGCCTTTTCTGCGTCTTTGACCATCGATCGAAACTTATGAATGGTGAAGGTGTGACCATTCCACCCAACCCGAGTCTGACTGTAGATCCCTGGGCCACGACTTTCCAGTCGAACCGCCAAGTAAACCAACGCCATCACAGGAGCCCCGACCACAAGCATTGTCGCAGAAATCAAAATATCTGTGACTCGCTTCAATCTTAGGTTCAAAGGGCTTCGCAGCAAGTAGAAGCCCGTACTAAAGGCAAACCAAGAGGCCGACAAGCTGAACAACGGAATCTTTTCCCAAACCATTTCGTAGAAATTCTGCATGGTAAAGACCTGCAATCCACGCAGTCGCTGGCGCATAAGCACCTGGTTCAGCTGGTCTGTGCCGCTTCCACTAAAAACCACACCCCGAAAACCATCTCGCAAAGTTCGCTTCTCGACTAACCCTGGATCCTGAATCGCCTCTTCCAGGTCAATCCAATCAAAACGTTGATCAAATTTAGAGCGCTCGACCTCTTCTTGCAGACGTTCAAAATGAGCCTTTGAACAAACGACCAACCAGCGCTGTTGCAANCTTTGCCTAAGATTTAAGCGCTGTATTTGGTACCGCATGACCATTGAAAGCATGTAGTAACTTCCTAAAGTTCCAAGCAGCACCCCGCGACCGGTAAAATACTCGGTTGGCGAAGCGACCAGATAGATCCAAATGGCTGTCATAGCCGCGGTGCAGATAACAGCAAGCGCAATTCTTAACGGGGAAAAAATCCGATAAAGCCAATGTCGCGATTCGTAGAGTGAAAAGATGTAATTAAACAAGACGACGAAAAAGGCCGTAACAAGGAAATTGAGGGTCTGTAAGATCTCGAGATAGGTCTCAACCGGGTATAGCGGAAAACGGACCCTTAAAGCCAGAGCTCCACAGACGGAAAGCAGAATCAGATCGAAAAAAACGACCAGCGACTGGGATATTTTTCTCGAGTAAAACGAAAACAACAAATCAATGCCCTCAAAAAGTTATATTTGATGTCAACGGCTAATTATGTCAATCTGACGACCTTTTTAGGGTTTAGAAAGATCTTATGGTCCCGTCTATCCATAAATTCTCAATACTAGGCTTACTTGCCGACGATCTTGTATTTGATAGCCGTGCCAAACGTGCCTTCTCAGCACTTAGTGATCAGTCGAACCTAATGGTCCTATGCTATGACCGTAACCCTGATTCTGCAATCTCATGGAACTACAAAGTTGAAAAAGTTTCGGCCTCGGGGGCCCTGTCTCGCTTTCTGAAGCTAACGATTGGTGGCATNGCCCGTGCCTGGCGGCAACGCCCCGACCTCATCTACGCCGAAGGCCTTCTTCCTCTGGTCTCGGGAGCCTTTGCCAAAGCCTTTTCTGGAGCAAAACTGGTCTATGATGCACGCGAACTTTACCTGTTAGACGATAAAGGGGAATCCACCTACGGCCCCGTGCATAGGCTTCTAGAAGGACTTTTCATTCGCTTTGCTGATCTCGTCCTTTCACCCAATGAAGAACGGGCTCAGTTCATGGCCCAATTCTATAAAAAATATAGCCTGAACTTTCAGGTCCTAAAGAATATTCCACCAGTCATCCAAGCCCCTAACCTATCCGCCACAAACAGCTGGCGAACTCGGCTGAAGCTCGGCCCGGATGACAAGCTGGTTGTCTATCAAGGCGCCATTGGTGTCACTCGCGGTTTAGACAAAATCCTTGGAGCGATCCCTCACACGCCTCAGCAGATTCACTACCTGTTCGTTATTCCCGAAAACGACTTAGCCGGATTCAACGAATCGCTTCCTGATGCCATCAAGAACCGTGTCCATACATCGCCCTTTCTAGGACTCGAAACCTTGCGCGGGCTTCTTGCCGAGGCCGATGCAGGGATTGTGGTCTACAACTTAAAAGGCTTAAACAATAAATTTTGCGCCCCAAACAAGTTGTACGAATACAGCCAGATGCAACTTCCCATGCTGACATCGCCACAGCCTTTATTTCAAAAGGTGCAACAAAAATATCACACCTGCGAAGTCGTCGACGAATCGACCTGGGAAAAAGGCGACCACAAAAAGATCGCAGAACACCTACTGAATTTACTAAATCGATCATCAGATCAAATGAACTTTAAGGAATTCAATCAGGACAACAACTGGACTGATCAAAAGCAGCAGTTTCTTAAAAAGATTCATGCGCTATTATCAATTTCCAATAAGTCGCAGCGGCCAAAAGCCTCTTCGAACACTCAATGGGAGACACTATGAAAGTCACAGTCTTCGGTGCTGGTTATGTCGGACTCGTTACGGGCGCTTGCCTGTCTGAACTAGGTCACTCGGTCACCTGTGTTGATATCGACCAATCGAAAGTAGACTCTTTAACAAAGGGTCAGATTCCCATTTATGAACCTGGCTTGTCCGACATCGTCCTTCGCAGCGTCGAAGCCGAGCGCTTGCTATTTACCACAAACGCCGCTGATGCGATCGACCGCTCGGAGATCCTGATGGTCGCTGTGGGAACCCCGCAAGATAAAGATGGCCAGGCTGATCTACAGTACGTCTTGAAGGTCGCCGAACAAATCGGCGATCAAATGAAGGACTATAAGTTGGTCGTTGTAAAGTCGACTGTCCCCGTAGGAACCTGCGAAAAGGTCCGCAAAACCATTCAAGCACGCTTAGACGCTCGTGGATTGAATGTCGAATTTGACATCGCCTCGAACCCTGAGTTTTTAAAAGAAGGTTCAGCCGTCAGTGATTTCCAACGCCCTGATCGTATCGTCATCGGAACCAACAGCGAAAAGGCCACGCAAATGTTGTCTCGGCTGTATCGCCACTTTGTTCAAAACGGCTACCGCCTGGTTTCAATGGACGTGGTCTCAAGCGAACTAACGAAGTACGCTTCGAACGCCATGCTTGCGACAAAAATTTCTTTTATGAATGAGCTTTCCCGAATGAGTGAAGAAGTCGGTGCCGACATCAATGCGATTCGACAAGGGATGGGGTCCGACCAACGCATTGGCTACCACTTCATCTATGCGGGCCTTGGCTATGGCGGATCTTGCTTTCCAAAAGACGTCAAAGCCTTGATTGGGACTGGCCGCTCGATGGATATTGAAATGCCTTTGCTCAGCGCCGTCGACGAAGTGAACCAGCGCCAACGACAATACTTCATCAAAAATTTCCTGGCTTACTTCGACAATGACCTTGCCGGTAAAAAAGTCACTTTGTGGGGGCTTTCCTTTAAGCCAAACACAGACGACGTTCGAGAA
>NYZX01000076.1 GCA_002686065.1 Pseudobdellovibrionaceae bacterium
TCTTCTGCGACCCAACGAGCCCTCAAGCTTTTTGTCAGCCCAGCATGAGTCGCGGCAAAATCCAAAAAGTAGTCTTTATGTCCCTCGGATGGAAACCGTACCTTTAATCGCGGCATATGCTTCATCGGCGTGACCTGGTAACCAAGCTTCCCTAATAAGGCCGTCCGCAGAAGCATATTATGAGAACGTGAACCCATATTGACCGAATACACTCGGCCGCTCTTGGGCTCGCGCACCTCAAAATACATAAAGTCGGCCGGGAAAGAGGGCGCATCCTGGGTGTAGAACTCAAGAGTGTCCGTCGAAGAAACAGCGATGGCTTTTTCGACAGAAGCTGGGTCGAAGTCGGCCACTTGATCCCTATTTTTCCAAAGGTCAGAGCCTCTTGGGTTGAGCCGACTGATATCGAACCGGGGATCTTTGGATTGAAGATACAGGTTCCTTTGTCGAAGAACCGCGTTATAGCTTAAGGGGCTTCCGTCGGAGTCCACTAAATCTTGTGCGACCCGCTCCGTCGGCGATAAAGGAACCGCTGTCAGAAACTTTCGACTAGAGATTTCAAAAAGGCTTTCAAACACCAAAGGAAACTGGGCGTCTTCTTCTTCCGTGGACCGACAGCTCGGAGGCTCCGACGGCGGTTCAGCCCCATAGGCCACAGCGGATGTAAGAACGACGGTTGCTACAATAATAATCCTTCGCAACAAATCGCCCTCCTAAAGCGTGGTTGATTCCCGAGCCCCTAATTTAAAGGTTTCGGGCCCGCATTCACAGGTCACTGTTTTCTATTGAGGATTTTTCAGCCGCTCGGGCCAGCTGTCAAAAATCCTGACAGTGTCGGGCGCCCGCCGTCCCTTTTTGAGATTTCAGCTCAGATCCTGGGTTCGAATGGCCTCCTGTTGGATCTGAGACGGCATAGGCGTTGAACTAGGAATGGACGTTAGAAAAAAAATCAAGGAGAACCGGAATGCGCAAAACGACATTTACGCGTCTATTAAAACTGACTGCGGCCAGCGGTGTACTTACAGCTTTCGTTATCGGCTGTGGTGGCGCTAAAGATCGTCGAACCCCAATTCGACGAACAAATGGCGGCTCAGCTGCTGTCACAGCTCAAAACGCCGTTAAGATGGACCGAGCCGATGCGCTGATTCCGATCAGTCAGATCCAGGGCAACGCCGAGATCGAAAAGTCCCTATCTAACTTACATGTAAAAATCGACCAGCTGCCTAAAGGACTTTGGGAACTCACTGGCGCCAACGTTCAAGCGCAACTTCGCCCCTCGGCACAGAACGGCAAAGCCGCTACGACCACAAACGGCAGCAGCGCCAACGGCCTTGCTTCAGCAGACAAACAGTTGATTGTCGACCTGACAAATGAAGACACTCCACTTCGCTCCGAAGGGGATCCGGCTTTTCAACCAACAAATGCGAAAAGCTCTATTCAAGGCGAGCTGTCTTTTCCTGGGATCAAAATCGCTGCTAAATTTGCTATCAGTGACGATCGCCAACTAGAACTTGGTGTTCCCGTGACCTACTCTTATGACTTCCTCACAAGTGCATTAAACCTCACACCAAGTGCTTCCGATGATATCAGCCAGCTTATGGGAAATGCGACCGCACAATCTTACGGCTACCTGACACAAGCCGGTGGCGTTACCTCGTTATTGATCATTCAAGTCTCCGGTGATGTTGCAACGATCAGTATCCAGCGTGACTATAGCAACGACACGTTGTTAACACGTACACAGTTGACCTACCGACGTATCGAGGCCACTGAGGATACAACCGATGACCAGCAAAATGATGAGCCGCCGGTTGCAGACGACACCAACGCCGACGACGCTGCCAACCAACAAATCTTAGCCGACTTAGAAGCCCAATACGAGCAGGCCAAGTCTGAAGCCACTGCCATCCAAAGCCGTCTAGACGGGCTTAAAGAAGCTGCCGACCAGATCGCAGAAGGAATTCCCGGCAACGTCTTGGACCGATTGAATCGTGCGAAAGAAGCCGTGGCCGAGGAACAAGCCGCCGCTGACACGCCTCCAACAAGCGAACAACAGGCCGAGATCGACGAGTTACAAAGCTGGGCCGACGACCTTCAATCCCAAGTTGATTCTTTTAAGCGAAAGATACAACAAGCTGAAATTCAAAACGGAGAGACTGTTGACTCATTGACGGCCGACTTAGAGGCGGCCAACCAGCAAGCCATCGAGGCCAAAGAAGAACTCGAAGCTTTCAAAGAATCCCTACAGACTCCGGCTGAGGAACAGCAGTAATCACGACCTTGTCTTCGTGACAAAAACCAGAAGCCGGCCACACCAGGGTCGGCTTTTGTGTGTGAGCCATGTAATACATACCCTGTTATTTTTTCATGGCAGAGACAAACTGACACCAAAAGCTCTGTAATCCAACAGCTTTAGGTTATAAATAGGCCGACCACAGACCTGAAAGGACCAGATGGAATCGACGTTTGATCAACAAAAAACAAGCTGGGCGTCTTTGACGATCCGTATATGCTTGGCTTTGTTGGTCGGGATGGCGATCACGTTGTTGGACTTGGAAAGCATCGAATCTTGGCTGTACGACATTCGGGTCCGATTCAGCCCCGCCACCCAGGTCTCTGGCCACATTAAAACCATCGCCATCGACCTAGATACGGTCAAAGAACTTCAGGGCGAACCCAATGCCGGTCATCACGCAGACCTACTAGAACAGCTAGCTCAAGCCAAACCCCGGGCCGTTGTCTATGTGGTGGACCTTGATGAACTTGAGGGCACACAGAAGCAAAAGCAACGCATGGCAGATGCTGCAGCGAAGTTCCCCTATTTGACGATTACAACGCGCAAATTGATCGTTCAGGCTCAGGAAGACCAAATTAAACTTCCCGCCCCGCTTGATAAGATCCCTGCGACGATGGGTTTATTAACAAAAGACAACAATAAATTTGCCAAAGACTCTGTATCTCGCCGAATCGTGATGTCCTATAAGGGTGAGCCCTTATTGCATCAACGCCTGGCCAATATGTATAACGGCCACACGCAAGATTCCGACTATCGTGGGGTCTTTCCATTTTTAAATTCGAATCAGCTTTATATTGATTACCACCCTAAAGGCACTTACAAGCCCGAACGTTTTTTTGACGTTATGGACGGGGCATTCAACCCCGAACAATTTCACGATAAAATTGTCCTTATCGGTCGTGACACACTGACTGAAGTGGCCGATTACAGCATGACTCCCTATAGCCGTGAAGTCATTGCCATGTCGAACCTTGAGCTGCACGCAAATATGATCGAGACCATGCTAACCGATTCTGCGCCCATCCGTTTACCCACTTGGCTTTCACACTTGATGGTGGGCTTGATTTCGATTCTTACCGTTTTTAGCGTCTTCACCGTTCGTCCGTCCAAGGGTCTTATCATCCTGAGCATCACGTTCACTGGACTTGTGCTTGTTAGTTGGATTCTATATGCCGCTTTCGGGATATGGTTAGTTATTACGCCTGCGCTGGCTGCGATTTTCTTTTGTTATTACTTTTTCATCCCCTATCGCCTAATTAAAGAAAACCGCCGAAGCTGGGAGTACCTGCAACACAATAAGGTTCTNCGCGAAGTNGAAGANCTAAAAAGTAACTTTATGCGAATGATGTCCCACGACCTAAAAACGCCCTTGGCTCGCATTCAAGGTATGACGGACGTCGCACTTCGTGATGCCAACGCCCCTTTAAGTTTACGCCAAAAAGATGCGCTAGATACCATTTCACGGTCTACTGAAGAGCTTGAAACGTTTATTTCCTCCATTTTGGATCTCAGCCGGATCGAAAGTAATCATGTCAAACTTCACCTTAGTAGCAAGGACGTGAATCAAATTCTTCAAACCGTGATTGATTCAAAAAGCTACTTAGCTGATGAAAAAGGCATCGAAATTCGATCTGAATTCGAACCCTTGTTTAGCCTTCGGGTGGACGAGTCCTTAATGAGACAGGTGTTTTCTAACTTGGTTGAAAACGCCATCAAGTACAGCCCTGAAAACTCGAAGATTCTGATTTCGACTGAAGAAGTTGACGGCAAAGTTTTGGTCCAAGTCGCCGATCAGGGACGTGGGATTAGCTTTGAAGACCAACAAAATATTTTTGAAAAGTTTTATCGCGCCAAAGACGCCCAAGCCTCTAGCATTTCTGGAAGCGGACTTGGCTTATACCTAACCCGTTATTTCGTTGAATTACATAAAGGACGTATTTCTGTGGAAAGTGAACTTGATCGAGGGTCTACATTTACCGTCGAACTTCCCACTGTCACAGAAGCCTAGTAAAGGAGATTCACCATGTTTAAAATTCTTGTCGTTGACGACGATCCAGGACTAAGACTTTCGGTTAAATCGACGCTGTTATCCGACGGCCGATTCGAGGTGGATGAAGCCTTCGACGGATTAAACGCCGTAGAAAAGGTCAAAGAAAACACCTACAACATGGTTCTACTTGATGTGGATATGCCTCGTATGACTGGCCTTGAAGCCATGCGCGAAATCAAAAAGCACGACCCCAGCATCATCACTTTGATCCTAACGGCTTTTGCAAATATTGACGACGCGGTTCGTGCCGTTAAAGAGGGCGCCTACAACTATGTTTCTAAGCCTATCAAAGGCGATGACTTGGTCCGCTTGATCGACCAGTCCATTCAAGCGGCTAACTTAATTTCGGATGTCGCAGCATCGGCTCCGATTTTGATGGAAGCCAACCGAAAGATGATTGGCCACACGGCCCAAATGAAAAAAGTCTTTCATGTTATTACCCGTCTTTCAAAAGTGGACACACCGGTTTTGATTCGCGGAGCTTCAGGAACAGGTAAAGAACTGGTTGCCCGCGCGATTCACTCAAACTCCCCTCGAAAAGAGGGCAAGTTCGTCGCGATCAACTGTGCTGCAATCCCAGAGAACTTGTTTGAATCTGAACTTTTTGGACACGAAAAAGGAGCCTTCACCGGGGCGGACCAACGTAAAATTGGGTCCTTCCAGTACGCCGAAGGCGGGACTTTATTTTTAGATGAAGTCGGAGATATGCCCCCCTTGATGCAGGTCAAACTGCTTCGGGTTCTTCAGGAAAAAGTCTTCAGTCCCGTCGGCTCGAACCGTGAAATTGAAACCGATGTTCGAATCATCGCAGCGACGAACCGCCCATTGGAGGACATGTTTGCAAAGGGCGAGTTCCGTGAGGACCTGTACTACCGTCTGAACGTTATGCCAATCCTTCTTCCAGAGCTAAAAGAGCGTATCGATGATCTGGATCAGATTGTGAATCAATTCATTAAGAAGTTTAACCGCATCCATGGACGTGAAATCGTCGGCATATCGAAAGACGCCATGGAGTGCTTAAAGAAATACGACTGGCCAGGCAACATCCGCGAACTAGAAAACGTGATTGAACACTGTTTTATTCTAGAAGAAGCCAAAATGATTCGTATCACGTCGCTGCCAGAGAACATCCTGAACGCGGCAGGGGTTGAGCTATCAGCCGCCAACTACCAGATGCCTTCGGAATCAGAGCTTGCCAAAACCCAGGCGCCAACCACCATTCCTGCCAGCTCGCAGGACGACGAACTCGAAGATATCACCGGAGACGACGGCGTCAGCTTCAGTTTTGATGGCAACAATTTGGACTTCAACCGCCAAAAAGAACAGTTCGAGAAAGAGTTCATCGTTAAAGCCTTAAAAACCTTTAAAGGACGAATCAATCAGACGGCTTTACACGCAAATATTCCAAAGAAAACTTTATTACGTAAGATTG
This sequence comes from Pseudobdellovibrionaceae bacterium, assembly GCA_002686065.1. GTDB lineage: Bacteria > Bdellovibrionota > Bdellovibrionia > Bdellovibrionales > UBA1609. The sequence goes on from NYZX01000076.1 coordinate 5,779, forward strand.
AAAAATACGGAATTAATGCTCGCGATTACGTCGAATCATGACCTTTTCTATGCTTTTTGTCGGACCGACCGGGGCCTTTCGCCTAAGATTTAGGAACCCGGTCAAGCGGAATCAAAAAATGTCAGGCAAAAACAGAAATGTGATTGATCGGCGACCTGAGCTTTACTAGTCTCCACCGACCATGGCAACAATACCTCCTCAAGCATATACCAAAGAAGTTCTTGGCGAAGCCTTTGAATGGCTTAGTCAGCAGCCAACTTCTGTGCGCAGTCGCGCTAAAGACGCGGACTCGCTGGTCAGCTTGTACTTGCACGCCCGCCGCCATGGCCCCTTGGCTTTTAGTCAGGCCGGTCAGAAAGAAAGCCCTGCCAGCTTGGCCAGCTTCAAATCGGACCTGAAAGACCTGGCTCAAGGGATGAAACAATTCGAGTTTGAAACCGAAATGGCGTCCGCGCAAAAGGACGTGACTCCTCAGGCCCATGTAAAACCTTCCCAACCTGAAGCCCAAAACAGCAACTCGGTTTCCATGTCACGAACCGAAACCCAGACCCAAACCCAGGTCAGCGTTCGCCAAGAAACCCGAACCACGTCGTCGACGACCAGTTTCGAGTTTGATGAGGCGACAAAACAGGTCCTGGAAGAGGTCAAAATTGGGTTTAACCTGAGCTGTAACGAAGAGGCCATGCGAATGCTTGTTCAACTGGGCTATCAGAAGGTGAAATCCATACTTCCTGATAAGGCCTAAGGGTTGCCCGGCTGGCGATAACCGTCTATTTTGAGGACTTCCCTTATCAAGGAGTCCCCAGCGTGGCAGACGGCCCCGACTACAGTAAGACCATTCGACTTCCAAAAACGGATTTTCCAATGCGTGGGCAGTTACCCACCAAAGAGCCCGAGCGCATTGCGACCTGGAAGACCGCCGATATTTACAGGAAAATGGTTTCAGAAAACGCGAACCGTGGGCGCTTCACCATGCCGGATGGCCCTCCCTATGCGAATGGGAACCTTCATGTAGGGCATGTCCTGAACAAAGTGCTTAAAGACATCGTGATCAAATACCGCAACATGAGTGGCCGTGAGGCCGCCTTTATCCCGGGCTGGGACTGCCATGGGCTTCCCATCGAGCTGAACGTCACCAAGAAGCTGGGTAAAAAGCGCGCCGAGTTTTCAGATAAAGAGATCCGCGACAAGTGCCGCGAAGAGGCGATGAAGTGGGTCAACACCCAACGCGAGCAATTTATTCGCTTAGGGGTTTTGGCGGATTGGGAAAACCCTTACCTCACATTAAGCCCAAGCTATGAAGCCAACGAAGTTCGAGTCCTTGCCCGCATTAATGAAAATGGGCTGCTTTATCGCGGTAAGAAAGTGGTTAACTGGTGTCCGACTCTTCAAACCGCCCTGGCTGCCGCTGAAGTGGAATACCAAGATCACACCAGCCCTTCGATCTACGTAAAATTTGCTGCCAGTGACGACTTTAAACAAAAAGTCGGTCAGGCCGGCAAGAATCTGTTTGTTGTTATTTGGACAACCACTCCTTGGACCTTACCAGCCAACCTCGGTATCTCTTTAAACGCCAACTTCGAATACGGCGTGTATCAGAACGACGACGAATACCTGGTTATCGCAAAGGACCTAAAAGAAGCTGTTGAAAAAGCCTGCGACATAGAACTGACCGAAGTTTCGACCTTCAAGGGAGCCGACGTTGAAAACTCGACGGCCCATCACCCCTTCATCGACCGCACATCTTTGGTTATGCTTGGGGATCATGTCACATTGGAAGCTGGTACCGGAAACGTGCACACAGCTCCTGGGCACGGTCTAGACGATTACAATATCGGACTGAAGTACGGGCTGGATATTTTCTGCCCCGTTGATGAGGGTGGACGCTACACCTCGGATTATGAACCCATGAAGGGAACTAAGATCTGGGAAGCGAACGAAAAAATCATTGAGATGCTGAAAAGCTCGGGGCACCTGCTTGGCAGAACCGACGTTCACCACTCATATCCTCATAACCCAAGAACTAAAACACCACTGATCTTCCGCGCGACACCACAGTGGTTCATTCGCATGGACGATCCGGAATACAACCTACGTGAAGCCGCTTTGAATGCTGTGGAAAACGACATCGAATTTGTGCCGAACTGGGGAACTCAACGACTTCGCGCCATGGTTTCGAATACCCCCGACTGGTGTATCAGCCGACAACGTATCTGGGGCGTTCCCATTCCTGTTTATTACTGCTCTAGCTGCGGCCATGAAGTCGCCGACAGCCAAGCCATGGACCGTTTAGCTGATGTGATGGAACAAACCGGTGAAGGCCTTGAAGCCTACCATAGTCGCGAACCAAAAGAGTTTCTTGGAGATCATGCTTGTAGCAGTTGTGGCCACAAAGACTTCGAACGTGGACAAGACATCCTGGATGTTTGGTTTGATAGCGGAGTCTGCCACACAGCTGTCCAGAAAAGCAGTGATCAACTTGAGTTCCCAGCAGATATCTATCTTGAGGGAAGCGACCAACATCGGGGCTGGTTTCAAACAAGCTTAATGTCCTCGATGGCAGCCTACAAAAAACCACCCTACAAGGCATTGATCACCCATGGTTTCGTCAACGACGCGGCTGGATTAAAAATGTCAAAAAGCCGCGGCAACGTCGTTGATCCCAAGGTCGTTACAGACAAGTTGGGCGCCGAAATTCTTCGGCTGTGGGTGACCTATGAAGATTACGGGACGGATGTTTCTGTGGGTGACGAACTTTTTAAACGGGTCACTGAAACCTACCGTCGCATTCGAAACACACTTCGCTTCTTACTTGGAAACCTTGATGACTTTGATCCAGCCAAAGATCAGGTTGATATCAAAGACATGCCGGCTCTGGACCAATGGGCTCTAGGCCGTTTAAATACTTTGGTTCAATCTTCGACAGACGCCTTTGAAAGCTACAACTTCTACAAAGTCTATCACGCCTTAAACCAGTTCTTCACGGTAGACATGTCGGCGACCTATCTGGATATCGTCAAAGATCGTCTTTACACATGGGCCCCAAATTCAGTCGCTAGGAAGTCAACTCAGACCGTGATCTATCAGATTTTGAAAACCCTAACGCCATTGATGGCGCCGGTTCTAAGTTTCACTTCAGATGAAACCTATCACTATATTCCGGGGCCGAAGAAGGACAGCGTCCTTTTAGAGTCTTTCCCAACCCCATCTGAAGCTTGGGCAAACACAGAACTGAAACAGGATTTTGAAGTCATCCTAGAGGCACGATCACTGATTTCGAAGCGACTTGAAGAACTTCGTGTTGAAAAAATCATCGGCGCATCCTTGAACGCGACGGTGACCTATCAAGCGACGGCAAAGAACTACCAAGTTTTGAAGAAATACGAAAATGACCTGCGCGAGATGATGATCGTTTCCCAGTTTAAATTAGTCGAAGGTGACAAGGATACCGTTTTGGAAGCTGGCAAATCTCAAGGCGAAAAGTGCCCGCGCTGCTGGCACTTTGATTCTCTGACACCAGAGGACCACAAAACGCCTGGTGTTTGCCCTAAATGTGTTGAGGCCTTAGCTTAGTGAAACTGAATCGCAAGTACCTTTTGATGCTGACCATTGCAGGCTTTATCGTGGCCATCGACCAGGCCTCGAAACTGTACGTGCACTCCTACTTCGGCTTAGGGGAATCCGTACCGGTGATTCCCAATTTTTTTCATTTCACATACGTCCGGAATATGGGTGCTGCTTTTGGGATGTTCAGCTCGCACAGCGAGACCTTTCGCGAACTCTTTTTCTTGTCTATGCCTCCGGTCGCCATGGCGATCATCTTATTGATCTTAAGAGGCGTCGAAGAAGCGGACCGTGTTCAGGTGTTTGCACTGTCTTGCATCTTCGGTGGCGCCATCGGGAACTACATCGACCGGCTTAAGTTTCGTTACGTCATCGACTTTTTAGATTTTCATATGACAACCCCCGGCTTTCTTAGACAGCTGTCTTCCAAGAAGATTATAAGCTGGCCGGCCTTCAACGTCGCCGATGTCGCGATTGTCGCGGGCGTTTTGATCCTGGCCTACCTTATCTTCAACGAGCCCAAGGAGGCCGAAGGGGTCGAATCGTGAGCAAGCGCGTTCTCATCACTGGGTCGTCAACGGGTATTGGCTTCGAAACTTGCAAGCTATTTGCTGATAAAGGCTATGAGGTCTTCGCCGGTGTTCGCCAGCAAAAAGACTATGACCGCCTGAACACTATGATGGACTCTGTTCGAGCCATTTACCTAGATGTTACAAAACCAGAAGATGTCGCTAAAGCCTACGAGCTATTGGACAGCCTAACAAAACCGGCAGACGCCTTTGTCTTAGTTAATAACGCAGGCGTGGCCCTAGCTGGCCCTTCCGAGTGCATTACTGCCGAAGACCTAAAGTGGCAAATGGACGTCAACTTGCTTGGTGTGCACCGGGTGACGTCAATGATGCTTCCTTTACTTCGTCGATCAAAGGGACGGGTCGTGAACATTGGTTCGATCTCTGGCCGAATGGCAGCTCCATTTTTTAGTCCCTACGCCGCCAGTAAGTTCGCTCTTGATGGGTACACCGATAGCCTTCGCCGAGAAGTAGCTCCCTTAGGCGTAACAGTCACCATGGTAAACCCAGGGCCAACGAAGACCCCGATCTGGGATAAGTCCCTTGAGTCGAGTTTGGCTCGGATCGAGGGCCACCCGGCACTCCCGGTCTACGCAGATGGGATGAACCTTGTGAAAAAGCTCGCCATGGAATCAGGAGAAAACGGCGTCCCAGCAAGGGAAGTCGCTGACAAAATTTATTATGCAGCGACCACACGGCGCCCAAGATCACGCTACTACGTCGGAAAAGGTATCGACGCCACCAACAAGTTATCCCACTGGCTCCCCGACTCGGTCCTAGACCGCCTCGTCCTCCAACGCTTCAAATAACCCCACCCTAACGCACTCAGTCTCGCATTAGTGATACGTCACTAATTCCCCGACGCGACCGGTCTCGCATTAGTGACGCGTCACGAATTCACAAGGGTGGACAAAGTGGCGCTGGTTTTTGTGGCATCGGCTTTGCTGTTATTAGCTATGACCACAATTCTCGGGGGATATATGAAGAAACTGATGTCATTTTGGCCATGCCTACTTGCGACCATGATCTTGAGCTGCACCAAAGGCCCATCGAACGACCTACCCTACGGACTAAAAAAAAGCGACACACTGATACTCAACCTTTCCAGCGAGCCACCATCGCTCGACTGGCATAAGCAGCTGGATTCCTCATCAGCCTATGTGATTTCGAATTTGATGAAAGGCCTAGCCGCCTACGACGTCAACGACCCAAAGTTTCCTCTTAAACCCATGCTCGCCGAAAAATGGACAAGAAATCCGTCCGCGACCCAGTGGACCTTCACACTTCGATCCGATGTCAAATGGACCGACGGAACAACACTGACCCCGCAACACTTTATCGACGCCTGGGAAAGACTTCTAAATCCTGAAACCTCAGCTCCAGCGGCCTACCTGTACTACGACATCGTAAATGCCAAAGCCTATAACAAAGGTCAGATCAAAGACTTCTCGAAAGTTGGCGTTACCCTCGACGGACAAAACATCACTGTCAGCTTAAACAAACCTCGAATCAATTTCCCATTGATTGTCTCAGGCACGACATCCTACCCCATTCGTAAAGATATCATTGAAAAGTTTGGCCCCAAATGGACAGCCCCAGAACATATTCAAACCCTCGGCGCCTATAGAATGACTCAGTGGAAACACGATGAAGCGATCGTCCTAACCCGAAACCCGACCTACTTCAGTGAGCCGGCCAAAACCAAGAACCTTCTTTTTTACATGATTGCTGAGACCTCAACGGCAATGAATCTTTTTGACCAAAATGAGATTGATATAATCGATGATGTTCCAACCCGAGAGATCGAAGTCTTAAAAGAACGAGACGAGTACAACGTGATCGACGCTTGGGGCGTCTATTACTACGGATTCAATACCCGGAAGCCGCCACTAGATAACATTTTGGTCCGCCAAGCCCTTGCCTATGCCATCGACCGCGGACAAGTGGTTAAGCTTCTTGGTGGCGGACAAAAACCCGCTCCAATGTTTTTAGTGCCTGGCTTCACCGGATTCGAACCGTCTATCGGCACTCGGTTTTTCCCCGAAAAAGCAAGATCACTGCTAAAGCAAGCTGGGTACGGTCCCAACAACCCTCTGCCTAAGATTTATATCGGCTTCAATACATCCGAAAACCATCAGCGAATTGCCGAAAACATTCAAAATCAATTGATGAAAAACCTCGACATCCAAGTCGAGTTAAAAAACCAAGAATGGAAAGTCTACTTAAAAAGCCTGCAAGAGGACCCACCTCATATTTACCGAATGGGGTGGCTGGTCGATCAACCGGCACCAGATGATTTTCTAGAAATGATGACCACCGACTCGAACAACAACTACACCGGCTGGAAAAGCCAGAAGTACGACCGAATGGTGGCCTCGGTAAAATCAAGCATCAAAGAAAAAGTTCGTCATGAACTTACAGCTGAGGCTCAAAAGCTGATTCTTGAGAAAGAAACCACGATGGTTCCGATTTACTCGTACACACATAGCTTTATGATTTCGAAAAGCGTAGAAAACTTCCCACTGAACCCAGCCAAGTACCGGCCCCTAGAGTTCGTTTCGGTCAACCGCTAAGATCTAAGTTCGAGCCAGCGCCTTAAGCTGGCTCGTAAAGATCCGCCTATAAGTCTTCTCGCCAGAACTCTTTTTTGTTCTTTGAAAGGCAGGACAAGTCGGCCTTAATGGGTTTATCAAACAGGGATGCATCAAATTCAGGCGCATCCAAGTACTCTTCAAACCAAGACTGTGCTGGCGACCAAATTTTAATAGAGCTTTCTTTACTACACTCAATCAAACCGGTGTCCTCGTTTTTAGCCGAACTCACTGAATGGACATGTAAAAACAACTGATTTTCTTCGGAACGCTTAATACGAACTCGGACATCCGAGGCCTCATCAAAGTGTCCGTAAACACCCGACACGATCTCCTGAACCGGCTGGTTTTTATCCTGCCAGTACTGCACCTGAACCACCGGGTGTTTTTCACAACTTTTTTCCAAGGTAAACTTGCGACCGCCTTGCTTAAAAAAGCCAAAAGCCCAGGGCTTGGCCGCACAGTCGGCTTCATATTGTTCCATCGCCTTATCAATCGACGCAAACAAGCTTCCATCGACCGAAATCCCATCGCGACGAATGACGATTTCGTCCTCAAACCGAATTTCTTCACCCGGCCGAATAACAAATATTTTGGGCTTTGGCGCGGCATCTTCATCCGATAGGCCATCGCCTTTTTTTCCAGGAACTGGCTCGCCTTCTTGAACCCTTGTCCCTCCAACAGGTTTGCTTTTTTCATCCGAATTGAAAAGTAAATAGGTCACAACAGCACCAACAATTGCCACCCCAGCAAGTAACCACGCCTTCAACATCTAAAGAACCTTTCGCATTATGATGCACTTAAGGGTTGCACATGCCGGGCCAGCTGTCATCAGCTGCCTTTGAGCTCACCACTTGTGAGTGTGCCTGAATTTGTCGGTGTCTATTATGTAGCCATTTAAAAGTCCGAACTCGGCCAAAAGGCCAAGGCATAAACATTGCTATTTGATACATAGCCGGTCTTGCTCCGAACTAAAATCAAGACCCAAAAACCGAGAAACAACCAAGGGTCTATTGTTAGCATGAAACTATTTACCGCGGCCTTCATACTTCTTACTTCACAGACGGTCTTCGGGATGTCTCCGACCCATTGGAGATGCCCTAATGTTTTCACCATCAAACGGCCGCTTCTTGAGGTTTCAAATGAAAAGCGCACAACAATAGTAAGCCTTCTTGATCAACTAGAGGAACTGGGTCGACAAGCTCCAGAAAAAAGCCAAATCGTCATCCATAGCTACACCTCTTTGTGGCGCCAAAGCCTTGACCTGGCCCTGGCCGATATCCACCTGCCCGGCAGCCTGGATCATGTTCAATATCTCTATCAAAACCTTGCTCAAGCCGAGCGCCAGCGCCCAAAGGGAAAGTCCTTTTGGAAGACCATGGAAGACATCGCATTGGACGGGCGCCACCGGTCCGTATTATCAGATGACGAACCCGATGAGGCCAAGACTCGCCTAGCGGCCCTAAAGAAGTTAAACCCTCCCCAGTTTATTGGACAATGCCTTGATTCTCTTCGTTTTTACCTAGACCGAAACATCGAACCCAGCCCTGTCGAGATGGCACGCCTATCCTTCGCCACCCTTCAAGCTTTGAACTTCTCCAATGCCCACAAAGCTGAACAATGGAGAATTCCCATTGAAAGAACCCTTGAGGACATTTCGATCCAAGGGTTCAGCGACCCCAATCGCATCCAGTCCAGCTTCCACGGGGCCGACCCCCAATACTTAGCAAATCTGGGCGCACTACTGCCTTTCGCCGGGACCCACCTGACGACCGAAGACTTTTCGATCCCAGACTTTCTAGAAACCCTGGCCCTTCCCACCGAGATTGGTGGCCTGACAAACCAGCTAATCACCTTCGATGGCGCACTGGATGGGCGATCAACCCCTCAAAACCCAGTTTATTCTTATGAGCCCCCCTCGATGTACCTTGATCATGACCTGCGTGATCATTGGCGCAGTAAGGTTATGAGCGGCTATGACAACGCCTTTGTTTACAATGACCTCGGAGGCATTTCCTTCAGCGCCGACCCTGTCCATTTCCTACGAGGCATCGTCGAAAGCCAAAAGCTGGCCCTTCGAATCCGTCGACATATGCAACAAGTGACACCGATCGAAGCCGAATCCATTAGCGCTATTTTGTTTCACATCTACCATGAAATCGGGTTTGACCGCCCTCGCTTCCTGGCCCGTCCTTTAGCCAACTATCTGAAGTCCTACGCGGACGAAATCCTCTTTGAAGCCAAACTGGACACTCCGATCTTAGAGCGTCTTGACTTAGAAAATGACTTTGGGGGCTCGCTGCCAAACTTAAAAAGGGCCAACTCCTCGATGCGAATTTTTCACCTGGAAAAGGCCATCAAGTATCTGAAGTCTTTGGCTCGATCACCACGTGGTCACAGTTAGCTCATTGCCCAAGGACTTACCAGCCCGGTGACAATTTTGCGCCCGTCTACCCATGGCCCCCCCGACATCCGCATTCTCCCCTTTGCCACCTTGGCCCGAATCCTGCTTTATCTAATTACGTACAGATGAATCTATTGAAGGAAAGCGATATGAACCGATTTTGGTGTAAAAGTATTCGTCATCAGGCCGCACTTTTTGTCTCGGTCAGTCTTATAGCTACGACCGGCTTTATCGGCTGTGGTGGAAAGAAAGACAGTCGAGTGACGACCGTCAATCCGAACAGTCGTTCGCTGAACCCTTTCCGCGCCCAACAAACGGGTGTGATAAACCAGACACAGCAGAACCTTCAGCAAAATGTGGTTCGTCAGAACCAGAGTCGCACAGGTCAACAAGTCCCTGTAAGACAACAATCCACTCAGAATCAGCAACGCCAACAAACGCCTCAAATCAGCGCAAAGGCTCAGGAGTGGATCAAGCAAATCGATGAATCTCGCATCGCTGACCTTAATGGGGATGCCTGGAGAAGCCTGAAGTTTATGGCCATGTACCCCATGAACGATAAGAACGACCCGAACCAAAAACTTCATGACCAGGTCATTCAGCCATTTTTGAATCTGATCAAATCTGAAGGTGTCGCCGTCAATTCCGGGCTACATGTCGAAGGTGTTGGCGCCGAATACTTTATCGAAATGGTGACCGACCCTTGCCAAGAAGACATTCTATCATCAGCCCAAATGGGACGAGCCTGCGTGAATGAATACGGACTGGATATAAATATCCCCACGGCCGAAGAACTGAAAATGTTCTATATGGACCGCGGACCTATGTACGACCTTGAGCTCACCAGTGATGACCGTGTTATGGACAATGCCACGGGTGAAACCGTTCAAGATGCTCAGGTTCGATTACTACATAGCCATGCTTTGGCTCAAATCGTTGCCCTTGCTGCGCTTCAAAAGCAAGATCGCAAATTTCTAGCCTGGGACCGAGACTTGGCCATCAAAGTGTTAAACACCACAGCCAGCTACGAGTCGACTCTTCGACAATTGATTTCCGAGGAGCCATCACAAGAAGACATCGATAGCTCCGAGGGCGAGGACAAACAACAAAAGATCGCAAAACGCCAAGAAGTGGAAGAACTGATTCACGGCTACTTTTACCGGTTAGCTTACGAAGTNTACCTGACGACCAAGGTCTTAGATGCTTCGAACAAAGTCTATAAGGACGCCAAGTTCCCAGCAGAAGTTTCAAGCCCATTGGCTGACGCGGATATTTTACCAAGCGGTGANTTTCCCATCCGACCTTATATTGGGTTAGGTCCACAGACCGCTGATTTAATCGGCCAGATGATTAGTCGTAACCAGCAACCTAGCTATAACCCCTTATCTGGTTTAGTTATCAAACGGTTGGTCACCTTAGCCAAACGGGCTAGCAACGTCCGGGACTTTGCTAAAGCCTTGGAAGATAACTCGGGCCAGTTGCAACGCGCCAAAGAGGACATCCGATCGTTTCTTCGCTAAGATGTCTTAGTGGCACAATATAAAGATCTTTATTTTCAATGGAAGCCAGGACCACCAAACACACCAGTGGTCCTTTGTATTCACGGATTCATGGGAACTCATCGAGACTTCGACTTTCTTGACGAGCTTCGGGATCATCTAACGATCCTCACCATCGACCTCCCTGGGCACGGACAATCACCCTGGTCGAAACANACCGACACAGCTGAAAAAGTTGGGGATATCTTGGTGGAAATCCTGGATAGTTTCGAAGTGGAGTCACCCGTGATTTACGGCTACTCGATGGGTGGGCGATTATCGCTATCTTGGTTGGANAAGCTTCAACCCTCAGGCCTGTTCTTAGAATCCGTAGGGCTTGGGCTTAATTCCGATTTTGCCCGAGACCAACGCCANCANCAAGATGACAAGCTTTTTGAAAACGTCCTCGGAGCCAATGACGACGGCACCGAATTCAATGCCTTTTTAGATCGTTGGTTTGAAAACCCTTTATTCGAGGGGCTATCTAGCCACCCCGGCTTCCCTTTAATGATGGAACTTCGACGAACCCAGGACCCAAAGCTGCTACAAAAAGCGATTAGCGCCTTTAGCACCGCCAACGACCCCGATGGCTTTGAAGTCTTGCGCAGCTACCAAGGGCCTATCGCTTACCTAAGCGGAGCCTGGGACCCAAAGTACAAAGAGCTCGGCGACAAGATACAGACCGAACTGCCAAAGGCTACCGTCGTCGTCGCCCCCGAGGCCTCGCACAACGTCCACGCCATGAACCCGGAACTCGCCCGACGAGAACTTCAAAACCTGATCGACCGCAGAAAGGACTAGAGGTCGNCGGTTAAGTCGGCGCTATAAAGCGCGTGAATGCTCCTCCCTATCCAGACCATTAGTCTGGTTTCGCTCTAGGCGATCGTCATTGGACGTTAAATTGCCGAAATGAATAGTGATTACGACCTTATCGGAGATAATTGTGAAGCGGATTCGCTCATACAGACTATGCCTTGTTTGGACGTGGATTATACCCCATGTCTTTGGACGTGGGGTTTGTACCGGGCTAACCGTACTGNCGACCGTGGGTGAANTTCAACCGAGCCTAGCACAAACAAGTTTCCAAAACCTTCAATACCGATGGTACACCGACGAAGAACCCTGCAAAGACATACGACGCTCACAAACTTTGGGATTTGACGATGTCCGTGACAAAGCTCTGTTTCAAAATATTGCCCAAATCGGAGCAAATTCTTANNGNAANATGAGTGACGAAAACCGTGAAAACTTCGGGGATGCATTTGGTAGAGTCGTCATCAACGGTGGCTTTGGCCAAGCTGTTAAAATTAATTCCAACCAGCTGATTGTCCCTTACCATGTCATCATGAAAGCCANTAAAGATAAAAGCGNGAAGACGCTAGGTTACACAAAAGGATCCGATACCTTGGGTCTAGTTGTTCAGCCTAAGAATCAATCTGATAAGAAGCTGTTATTGNGACTGCCCATCGATTGGGAGACTATAGAAGCATCGAACTCCATGGGCCCTAATACTCTTGACCTTGAAGGCGNTGTACCCGGCACTGATGACTGGATGATACTAACCTTTGACGACGGCGTACTAGATGGGATGTCTGAACTTCCTCTTTTGCAGTCCGATCCGGATGNATTTGAGCGAAAGCTCAAACAGAGAGGTGCTGGCGAANTCGATCCCGAGACTCAAATGACTGCTCTTAGCTACGGTAGGTACCTTTCTAAAAACTCAAACACCCTCAAACTTAAGGAATCCAAGTACCCTGGACTGCGTGAAATCAACGACCTTCAAATCAAAGAAGTAATGAACCGACGATCGAGCCGAGTCCAAAATTTGTTAATCACAGATGCCGATGCCCACGGGGGGGAATCTGGTCGCCCATATATCGGCCGCATAGTAAATAGTGGGATAGTTGGGTTAAGAGCAATTCATATCGGGGAAAACTGCTTCGCGGTAGATCGATGTAAAGACGGTCTAGAATTTGATCGCACACACAACAGCACCAGAGCGCTTCTTATTACCGAGGAAATCGTCGAGGCCTCTAAACGAGCCCTTGAAGCCCATCGTAGAAAATCTAATAGAATTTGAGATAACAAAGAGTCACCCATCCTGCTTCGCTAAGCCCTTGAAATTATACAGGCATTTTCTTGCCAGCTGTCACCTAAACAAAACCTACTTTAGAATTCCCTATGTGTACCGATAAGAGACCTGAGAGGCGGGGCTTAAATGCGGACAACTTCCAAACTCGTTTACCTCCTAGTGCTGACATTTATCTGCTGTCAGTCATCGCTTGCAGATCAGCCTTTCGTTTTCGATGTTTTCGGACCGAATTTTGAACCTGTCGGCACCTGTAACGAGATGTGCCGATACTGGAGCGAAACACCCGTCGTTTTTGCCGTCACAGAAAGCACATGTCGAGTCAGCGCAAGCACAGGACAAGTTGCCGCGGCAAGAGTCATTCTTAGTCCCCACGTTGGAGGTCCTAACGAAGGTTCCGAGAACATGATCAACTGTGCTTCAAATTGCCAAGCCATCGCTATGAGAGCTCACGCCGAAAGTTGCGAGGCGGCAGCCAATGACTTAAGACAGCAGAAGGGAGCTGACTGTTCTAACTTGAATACCGAAGATGTTGTTGAAAATGAAACTCTTGATCCTAACTTTAAGTGTCTTAGTGGCACCGACCCTCGTGAAAAACCACCGCAAGCAGACCTCCCAAAATGCAGTGAGCTGACTTACGCTCAACAAGAGACCACGCAATGCTATGACGACTGCAATGTTTGCGATGATCAAGGAAACTGTACCATGATGGCGTGTGCAAAAGCTGACCCTCCTGATGGCAACACCGAAGAAATCGCAGTTTCATCTGAGTGCCTGTACCCAACCGAGCAGCACAATGCCTATGAAGCACAGTTCACCGAAGACCTTAAAGCCTGTCGTGAAATAAACGCTGAATCATCCACCTGCTGTAACGATCCCGTCTCTTGCATGATGGGTGGCGGCACCGTTGGTGGGACCGTTTCGGGACTATTACAAGTCGCCCCTGTACTTGCGACCGCTGGTGCGACAAGCCAAGCCAATGTTTGTAAAACCATGAAGAACCTAACCCGTGCAGGGACGGCCCTAAACCTTGTGGCTTCAAATACCTGCAGTGAAAAGATCGAAACCTGTAATACCAGTTGTGGAAACATACGCCTTCAGGTCGAAGAGGCTCGCAATTTGGCGGCACAAGATCAGGTTCGGTTTGAAGACAACGAACAGCACATGTTAGAGCAAAAAACTAAAGCTGAAAATGCCGCAGCAACTGCGGCTGCCGCGGGGGATACCGCCGGTGCGACTCAAAAACGCAACGAAGCCAGTGACCTTTATACGGCCTCGGCCAAATGCCGACGGAACGCGACCAAGTCTGGTGATCAAGCCCGTAAGTACAGCCAGTATATGAATCAGCTAACGAACAATATCACTCAATGCCAAGGCCTTAGCATTAAACGTGATGAACTTCGTACGGCTTCCGTGGTTCAACTGGGCTTTTCAGAAATCGCCGCCAAATGTGAAGATGCCGTGGGCGACACTACTCAAGATTCCGGCGGCGAAGAAACCGTCTCTTTTAATAACGACTGTACGGATGCCCGTAACGTCAACCACCCGATTTGTATCCAATGTCGCGGAACAAGCGCTTGTTCCAACCCTGTCTGCTCAGGCATTCAATTGGCTGTTGCTTGCACAACAACGGCCAGCACGGACAATCAGCGATTTGGTAATCCACTAGATGATCAAACCGGCTTTGGGGAATCACCAGATCTCAGTCGCTTTGAAGACGGCGGATCGACTTTAAGTTCCGATCCAACAGCCGTACCGATCACCCAGGGCAAGGGCATCCATACCGGGCAAGGTGGATCAAGCGGTGGCGGAGTCGCAGCCGCTGGTGGTGGCTCGACCGGAATGGGTTCAAGCGACGGCGGTGGCGGCAGCTCCGGCGGCAGTAAAAAACCAAAACTGACTTTAAGCGAACGATCCGGTGGCGGCTACAGCGTCGCCCGCGGAAACTACGGTTCTGGCGGTGGCTATTCCCAACGCGGCGGCCGAGGCTCTGTTACTGATGACGATGATAAAAAAGGTAAAGGCGTGAACCTAAACGACCTACTGGGTAAAAAGACCAACCGCAAAGTCGCGGGGCTATCGGGCGGACTAAAATCCCCGGTACACCCCTCGCATGTGAATATCTTCGAGCGCATTCACAATCGCTATCAAATCAAATGCAAAAGCCGATTATTGCTTGGCTGCGATGGCAACACCGCAAGCCAACACGAGCAGTACTACAACTCCAATCCGGGGCGCTAGTCAACGAGCCCCTTACTTCCCCGCCCCCACATCAAACGCACCTGTGCTCCGCCACTGGGAAGGTTTTTGAATTGCATTTTTCCGCCAGACTGCTGAACCAGCTCGCGGGCCATGGACAGGCCAAGTCCATGACCAGACGCCTTCTCTGTGACGACAGGAAGATCCTTTTCTAAGGCCCTTAATGCTGCATTTGAAAAGCCGGGACCCTGGTCTTCGATATCTATATAAATGACGTCATTCTGATATCCGCAGCGAAGTTGAATCCTCATACAGCAACGGCGACCGCTGGCCTCAAGACTGTTGTTCATTAGATTTGATAAAATATTTTCTAACATATGATTCGCAAGACCTGTTTGAAGCCGAAAGCCGACCGGCGCTTCAACATTAATCGACAGTCCCTTGTGATCGCCAAACTCGATGCGCTTTAAACGGACAGCACGGTGCAAGACCTCGCACTGGTCGATGGACTCATGGTGGACAGCCGCACATCCGTCCTCGTCCAGCAGGCCTGAGGTCGTTTGCTCGATCCGTTGGATGGCGGCTTCGGCGATGTTACGGACTTCGTCCGAAACCATGTCCGGCTTTAACAGTAAGATCTTCAAGGCCGACAGTGGGGAATGGATGTCGTGGGCCACCTGACGAAGACGTCTATTTTCTAGGACGAGGTCGGCCTGCCCCGTTGAAGTTCTTCCAGGTCCGTGAAGATTTTTTCTGGTCGCACCCACTGCTACCAGTCCAAACACTCTGAACAATCGCCACAATGGCCTGTAATTTATGTACTTTTCTGTCATCACCTGACACGACCTCACTTTAGTAATCTAAACATATTCACCACTACTGCAACCGACAGGCCATAAAACTATGGATCATAGTTTAGACGATCATAGGCTCCAAGCCCTAGTTGGATCAATGGTTCCAGGTCCTAGGTGGTAAAGCAG
>NYZX01000077.1 GCA_002686065.1 Pseudobdellovibrionaceae bacterium
CATCGTTTGACCTTTCCTCGGGTTCACTGAACAGTCTTGATGGCACTCCTGAAACGAAAGACATGAGCGTCGATGTGGGATTTGCCATTGCTCCGATATTGGGTAAAGGCACGCGCAGTCTTTTTTCGGTTGAACTTCGCGATGTGCTTTATGATGAAAGTGAAAACGGGGATGAGGACTTGATTCGTCGTTTGCACGGTGGTCTTGAAATTAATATTGAAGATGCCTTGTTCTTAAGGGGCGGGATGAACCAGGGGTACTGGACAGCTGGTCTTGAGCTTGCCTTTGCCTACTATCAGCTGCAGTTTGCGGCCTACGGTGAAGATATTGGTGATGGCACAACCGCCCGTGAAGATCGTCGCTATATAATGAAAGTGGCTTTCCGGTTTTGATGGTGTGGGGTGAACACTGTTGCAGTCGCAATTCGTCCGTGGTTTTTAGGTCACGGGCGTTGTTTAAAGGTCACGTTTTCAGCGAAAATTGGACGATGGACGAAGGGCTTGGTAACAATTTACCTATTCCTTTGTCCTTAAAATAGAATTTCTTTCTTCCCGCATTCAAACCCCTTTGTAGAGCCCATAAAATAAAGATATGCGCGTGATATCTTACTTTATTTTAGTGCTCGCCCTGCTGACGTCCTGTTCGGGAAACTTGTTCGAAAGCACTGCGGAAACCGATACGGATGCCGCTCGATTAGTGAATGCGATTCAGTTTATGAATGCGAGCTCTTGGGACCTGGCCATTGCCGAGTTCGATGAAATGTCGGCCGATTACTTGGCTGACCGTGATGTAAATTTCGAGCGAGCTCGTGCCTACGCTGGACGATGTGGTCTTAGCTTCACAAGCCTACTGAACGCCATCGAAGGCTACGACGGCTCTTCCCCGATCTTTCCTTTCTTTATGTCTGCTGTTTCGACCAATACCGCATCATACATCGATGACTGTATTCAGGCCGAGGCCTTGATGACAGGTGTAGGTGCCGTCGGTGATCGAACCAGTGCTGAAAACACCTTGTTGTTTTTCGTCGAGGTCGTCAAAATCGGCGTGATTTTAAGCGTTCATTCGGACCGCGATAACGATGGGACTGCTGATGCTGGTTTCGCTCCTTGTACAGATGGTACTGGCTCGGGGGATACAACGCTCCCACAGTTGTCGGCGCAGCATTTAGCAACGGGGATCGGACTGATGGTTGAAGGGATTTCGTCTGGCGATGTTCCAGGAACGAGCTCGCTGACAACAATTAGCACGGCTTGTACGACTATCGCTGCGTCTTTGCCCGCATCGTATAATTTCTGTTCTGTGACGGATGTCGCTGACGTCACCACTGATATGGAAAAAGGAATTCGTACCTTGGTGGGTGAGCAAGATGAGCTGTCAGTGGGGTTGGGAGCTTGTGGGGGATTTAGTGCCCCAAACCGAACATTGGCCAATTGTATTTGTCTTTAATAGGAGTCTACTTTTATTAGTTTTCAAGCGGATCGATTTTACTTTAAACCACTGATGACCTTTTTAAGTCTGGTTGTCAGTTTCGAAGCGGCTCAGGCTGGCTTCGACTTGAATCGGTCTGTCCGAGCTATGGGGATGGGGAATGCCTTTACAGCTGTGGTCGACGATGTCGATAGTTTGATGTACAACCCAGCTGGTTTGGCACGAATTGGAGGCCTTAACCTACGCGTTGTTGATCTTCGGATCGGTACCAGAAATATCGACGACTATGAAAACTTCACTGATGTGCTTGATTCAGATGACCTTCTTCAATCCGTCAATGACTTGATCGGCGAGCGGGTTTGGGTCGGTGGCGGCGCAAAGACAGCTATTGGCTTTCCTTATTTTGCGTTTGGTGTCTACGATAGTTTTGATATCGGCCTTGAGTTCAACAATCCAGCTTATCCCACTTTGGACGCATCGGCTGTCAACGACATCAACTATGTGGTGGGCTTCGCCTTTCCTGTGATTCCTCATATCTTGTATGGTGGGTTAAACATTAAGCGCATCGATCGAATGGGATCCGAACAATCTTTTGGGGCGGATGATTTAAACGATCTAGATTCAGATAGTCTACAGGATGAGCTTTTGAATTCGGGAACGGGATATGGTCTTGATTTAGGGTTTAACTTCGTTTTGCCGTCACCGATTATTTCGCCGATTGTTTCAGTGGTCTGGCAAGACTTTGGCGGGACATCATTTCGTGGGGATGGAACGCTGCCTCCGAGCAAGCAAGAGAACCTGACCGTTGGTGCTTCGGCAGAGGTTGANGCNCTTATTNTNTCGGTGACGCCCAGTCTTGAATTCACAGATATAACGAATTCGGATATCGACTTCGGACAAAAAATAAATGTTGGGGTCGAAGTCTCGTTGCCTTTGATCGATGTGCGAGCTGGGTTTCACCAGGGGTACTACACGCTTGGGGCCGGTATGAACTTTGGACCATTCGAGCTGGATGTCGCAAGTTATGGAGTTGAACTTGGCGCCTATCCCGGGCAGCGCGAAGATCGACGGTATATGCTTGAGCTAAAAATTGACCTTAGTTTGGGGTCTTCCTTTTCGCTGTTTGATGATGATGGCGCAGATGGTTCTAGGTCTGGCGGAAATCGCCGGCGCCGTTTGAAGCAGCGTCGCTAAGCCTTTTTTTTCACACCAGCTAATGAATTTCAACACCGGTCGTGCTTTAATACTTCGATGTTGAAGCTAACCTATTTACAGTCTCCACAGCAAAAGCAGGATCGATTTAGCCAGTTTGATTTAGATAATCATCTTTGGCTTGTAAGCGATCTGAAATCCAAGCTTGAGCTTCAGCATCGCTTGTTCGCAGACCGCGATGTTTTGCCTGAAAAAGGGTTGTTGCGAGCTAGCGAATTTTGGCTGTCTGTCTTTCGACAAAATTTTCCAGAGTTTCGGTTGGTGTCAGGCAGTTCTTTAAAGTTTATCGCGGCCCANTGGTTGACGGCTCAGAAGGTCAGCTGGGCTCACTCACCTGGCGCACAGAAGACAATGATGTCCTATTTCGATCAGTTGTTCCCAGTAGTGACTCATAGCGATGGGGCCGAGTTACTTGGGGAGTGGTTTCAGGAGCACCCAGAGGCCTTTGTTAAGTGGGGCGGTTGGGCTGANCTTTGTTTTCAGTTTTGGGCTTACTTAAAGCAGCGACAGCTGATTTGTTCCAAGTGGGCCGTTGGCTATTTGGCTTCACAAGTGGANGCTTTGACACTAGGAGATCAGCCTTGGGTTGTGGACTTAGGTGCTGACCTGACGGCGTTGGAAGCTCAGCTGATTAAGGATTGTAGTCAGCATGTCGATATTGAGGTCCTTGTCCCATCGCCAGATTGGGTTGGGCACTATGGCCTGACTTTGCAAGCCTATCAATTGCTCACAGACAAAGAGGATCCGCCTGGGCAGGGTTTACCTGAAGTTCCAGGAGACTATTTACGGTTTTCNTCCCGCCTGTCCGAGGTCAAGCACGTTGTGGCACAGGTACGAAAGCATCTCGATAANGGCTGTGCTCCGGATCGGTTGGCGATCGTTGCTCCGGATATCGAAGTTTACTGGCCAGTCCTGTCNTCCTATTTTGAAATCGAAGGGGTCCCAGTTTCTAAGCCCGTTTTACTGAAAGGAAACAGCTTCCCTGAGTTTCANAAACTNCAATCTCGTTTACGACTACGAATGAATCAGCTGAGCTATTCGGATCTGTCGACGGACTATTTTCAAAGCTATCAAGAACAGCGAATGAGTTTTGACCAGTTTGCAAGGCTGTTTCGGCAGGTATATGACCGCGATCATTTGCAGCGTTCTTCGGATATCGAGAAGTTATATCAAACTCAGTGGTCCGATCAGCCTGTTTTACTAGATGAGTTTTTAGCGCTGGTTTTTAAAGAAATCAGTCGTGTNGATATGACGGATCGACTGTTTCAGTTTTTAGCTCATTTTCATCAGCAGTCGCCCGACCGAGATGAGCTCCCTCTGAGTCTATGGATGGCTTATTTTGAAGAGGTCGCTGCGGGTCTTGAGTCGACCGTCACTCCAGGGGTTTTTCCAGGTGTACATATCGAGAATTTACGCTCGACCGAATGGCTGGATGTCGATTACCTCTACGTCTTGGGTTTAGCGGAGAAAGACCTGCGACAGGCCGGGCGAACAGCGATTTCCAGAAAAGACCTGGCNTCCTTACAGTCGCTTGGCTTTTATCTTGCTCACGAAGATCAAAGGCAGCTTGAGTTTGAGTTGAATTGGTCGATGGCAGGTGGGTCGAAATCGGTTCAGTATTATTTTTCTGAATCTGACTTCTCAGGGACCGAGTTAGGGGCTTCTAAGTTTTGGCTATTAGGTCGTTCGAAGACTCAAGGGGACGTTGAGTCCTTGCAGATTGCTGATTCCTGTCGGTGGGACCTGATCCAGACCCAAGCTTTCGATGAAGCGATTGTGAGCTTACCGCAGCCGTCACAACAGGCCTTGAAAATTGATATTGGAATCGAAGCTAGGCCAAGCCTTGAACTTCCCAAAATGCCTCGGTTGTCATCGACTCAGTTGGAAAACTATGCTCAGTGCCCTTTTGTGTTTGCTGCGAATAAATTGTTTCAACTGTCGGACCTTCCGGATGTGGATCTCGATTTAGATGCGATGACTCGGGGGCAGTTGATTCACGGGCTTTTTGAAACNTTGCTAAAGCGGCAAGACCTGTTTCAGCTTAGTGACGAGCAGATCTTGGATATCATAGATCAAGAAAATAACCGGCTCCAGGTCATGATTGGGGATCGGGTCATCTGGGAAAGACGACGGCACCATTATTTAGAAATGGTGAAGCGCTTTTTGGCAGCCGAAAAACTTTGGCGTCAAGAGTACCCTGAATCAAAGCCCTTTCACCTTGAGTTGGATCTTGATTTATTTTGGNATCAAAAGAATGGGACGCTGACAACGACTGAGACCCCTTATCCTTTGCGTGGACGAATTGATCGGGTCGACTTGGTGTCGAAANATCAGGTCGCCGTCATNGATTATAAGTCGTCCGTTTCGGGTGCGGCAAACCCAAGTCAGTGGGTCAAAGGNTCAAAATACCAAATGTTTTTGTATGCTGAAGGTTTNGAAGCCTTGTATCCAGAACTGGATGTCGTTGCTGCACATTTTTATATCGTGAAAACGATGACAAGACAGCGAGGCTTTACGTTTGANGATGTCTCGGAGGCGCACTTGCCGAAGCCNTCNCGGGGAATGAAGTTGAATCGCTCGGATGCCNAGCAGCTATTCAATGAGCTTAGACAGCAAATTCAACNGACAGTACAGAAAGTCGAGGCGGGCGAGTTTCCTGCTGAACCGGCTGATCTACGTGACTGTCCGAAGTGTGCATGGAGGTTCCATTGTCGGGCTCAACACCTTGGATAGAAAGTGAAATTGTCCGTGCCGGAGCTGGTGCAGGAAAGACAACGAAATTAACCGGACAGGTTTTTGAGGTCGCCGAAGCTTTTGCGCAGANAAATGANCGTTTTCCTAGACTGGTTGTCACAACCTTTACTAGAAAGGCGACGCAGGAGCTGCGTGAACGTCTTGTTTTAAAGGCTCTGAAGGCATCGGACCCAAGCTGGTTAGATTATGTGACTTCGCCTTCTCAGGTTCATATATCGACAATTCATGGTGTGCTTCATTTGTTTTTGTCGCGTTATGCTCACCTCATGGAGTTTGATAACTCGTTTCAGTTGTTGTCCGACAGTGAAGAGATCAAACTGCAAAAGACGGTCTTGCGTGAATTGTTATCGCAAGGGACCGAGTCGGATCTTCTAGATGTGTTTGGCCTAGATGTTTTGGTGCGTTTGCTTCAAAGTTATCTCCATCTTGAGGGGGACTCGGATTGGCGGCCAGTCAGTCGGCAAGAGCTTGAGGCTTTAGCTTTTGAGCAAATCAAACAGCCTGTTGAGGATCTGTGTTCTCGTGCAAACCAGTTGTCCACGCAAGTCGAGACAGAAAGTTGGAAAGTGTTCCTGGGGCAAGTGGCTGGACTTCTACAGCCGCCAGCCGACTTACAAAGTCTAAAGTCTAAACTGGAGGCTGTTACAAGTAAGCCAAGGTTTAGTAAAAAGTGTGGGCTTGATAAGGGGGTTCATGATGCCTTTGCTGAGGTGTGGACGGACTTAAAAAAAGAAATCAAAAAGCCCTCATATGACCCTTCTAAGTGGGACAGCCTGCTGGATCTCACGGCGAATTTTCAGAANTTGGCAAAGCCATTTCGTCAGGCGCTTTTCCGCGAAAAACTGAATCGGGCGCAAATTTCGGTGGGTGACCTTGAAATCATGACACTGGAGTTCTTAGAAAAATATCCGCAGGTTGCGGATCAATTTTGCGAAGACTGGGACTACTGGCTGGTTGATGAGTTTCAGGACACATCCCCTNTTCAGCTTCGAATATTGTCTCGTTTGATGGGAGATCGACCGCAGTTTAACGTTGGGGATCCTCAGCAAAGTATTTACCTGTTTCGTGGAGCAAGAAGCGAGGTCTTNGAACANCGTGAGCAACTGNTTGAGGCTCAGGGNCAAAAATTGTCTTTGCAAAAGACGAACTATCGCTCAGAGCCGGAGCTTCTTGAGTTTTTTAATTTTTTGTTTCCTCGGTTGAGTTCGCAGTTTTCAACAATGCAGCCAAAGGCACCAGTGAGCGACACGGACAAGGTTGTGGCTCGGGTGTACGCCGGACCGGATGAAAAAGATCGACCATTAGAGCTTCAAAGCTTGTTGTCTGATATTTCTGAACGCCTAAAAGAAGGGGCGAGTTATTCTGATATCTGTATTTTAGGTCGAACGAATGCCGACCTAAAAAAGGTGGC
>NYZX01000078.1 GCA_002686065.1 Pseudobdellovibrionaceae bacterium
CAATTCGAACTCGATCATTCTTCACCTCCAAAGCGATAGATCACCAGAATAAATACTTTCTGTCACCTAAGCCAGGACACCTAGACCCTTGTTTGAAGAGAATATAAGTATGGCCAAACTGTTCAGAACGAACAAAATAAATCAATTTGGTGCCCATCAGGGTCCTTTAAGCTGGCATAGCGCTGCCCCCAAAAAGCGTCCCATGGTTCTTTCAACGAAACCCCACCCAACTCAATTAATGTCCGGTAAGTCAGATCGACTTTATCAACCGACTTTAAGTCAAAGCATAAGGCAACGCCGCCACCATCATGGCGCTCCCAATTGGGGTGAATGCTCTTCATTAACTGAACCGTATCAACCATAATTCGAACCCCGCTAGGAGTCCGCGCTTCGTAATGACCTTCGCCACCGACCATCTCTAGNTCCACACCAAGAGCCTGGTAAAATGGAATGATTGTTTTGATATCCTGTGTAACTAAGCCAATAGCGTCTAAGCTCATTAATTCTCCAGTACTCGACCCGAAACTGCACACTCGCCCAGTTGCGATCAAACAGATTCAGTGGGACCCTTGTAGGTCAAACACCATCTTAAGGAGGCCCGCTATGACTTTCAACAATCGAAGTCTTTCAACCTTGTCTCAACGGATCCTTAGCCCTGTTCTTTCTTTGCTTTTATGCTTCCTTGGCTTGGCCCAAACGGGATGCGCTTCGGGGGGATTCAAGCTAACACGCCAGTACGCCCAATTTGTGAACAAGCAAAGTTTGATCATTCGGATTGTTTTATACCTTGTGACTATGGTGGTTTTTGCGATCACACTCGTTATCGACGCCGTTATTTTTAATACCATGGATTTTTGGGAAGGTCGGGTGAGCGCGAACACCTACCACTTCAACGAAGACGGGAAATCTTATGCTGTCACACATTCCTATGTCGGCCCTGATAAACTTCGACGTACCGATATTCAAGTGACTGATTCACCGGCGACCGGCCCCGTCCACTTAGTTAAAATCACACTTGCAGAGCAACCAGAGGGCCGCATCCACGTCCTTGAAAACGATCAGCTAAAGGCCATCGCCGAAGATATCTATAGCCTGCCGAAACTCACTTTAATTGATGGCGACAAGCGCAACACAAAAGCTTTGCCTCAACTGGTCGCTGAAGCCAACTAAGCACAAGCCACCAGAGCAGATGAAACACCGCAACGCATTAGGCGATGAACTTCGGTCTTCTCTGGGGCAATTTCACCCCATAACTTTTACCCATGGGGGACACAGATGATTTTGCGATCATTGATTCTAGTTCTAGCGATGGCTTCGGCTACAGCCAGCTTAGCGGCCACTCATAATATGAAATACGGACAGGTTTACATTGGCCAAGAGCTTTATAACGAACGTCCGACCGGCGAACAGTGCTTTGTAACAATCAACTTCACTCACCCACTTTACGACAAAGGGCTTCACTGTCACACAGCCTTGTTTACAGTGAACACCAACCGAACGGACATACCCGAAGTCCCCCTCAGCGTTGAATCTAGAATCACTAACTACCACACGCCCGAATACCCCGAGCTAAAATCTTGTGCCACAAACGTTGATGGAACAACCTTCGGACCAGAACTCTATGCCGAAAGTTCAGACCGCATCTATAACCATATTTTTTCTGGAACACATAAAGAAAACCGCACTCAGTACGACTACTTCCTAACAATCTCTGCTGAAACGAAGCTTCCAACTCGAACACGAATTCATGTTTTGGAGTGGTTTAAAGAATATGATGTAGATTGTGTGAATCTAAAACAGATGTAATTGTCGCACTTAAGACATAAAAAAAAGCCGCTGATCCAGCGGCTTTTTTTTGGCTTTCACTTGCTTCTGTTACGTATCTTCATCCTCAGTTAAGGCTTTACGAACTAGAACACCCGATCCTGTGCAATAATCATCATGTGAATAATAGCGATCTTCATAGTCACACGGATCATAGATATTGTAAGCCCAATCCAGTCCTTCCCATGAACGAATGAAATGTTTCTTTGCTGGCTTGGCCCACTCGAGGTGAAGGGTTCTAAACGACAAAGCTTCCCGCAAGGCCTCTCGTTTGCTTTTGCCCATATACTCCATCATATAAATAGCAACAGCTTCACCTGTTCGATCTGCACCCGCTTTACAATGAATTAAAATCGGACGTTCGGCATTTTCAAGCGCATCAAGTAGCACTTCAAGGTCTTCTTTATGTGGCAACCGACTTGCGCTCATGCCGATAGTGATGATCGACATCCCTGTATCTTCGATCGCCTGCATCTCTTCTTCATACCACCCTTCACCAGGGCGCTCACCGCGAAGATTCAAAACAGTTTTAATTCCAAAGACTTCATGAGCTGTCACAAGCTCTTCATAGGTGGGCTGGGCGCTNCGATATATTTGACCTGGATCAACTTCGTGAAAGTTGTAGGCCAAACGACAAGAACCTAAAAACAACAAGCTGATCGCCAGCATCATAAACCTGATCATTGCTTNCCCCCCGGAAATTAACGTGATTGAAACAATGACTTAATGGTTCGACAGAATCCCGCCGATGGCTACCAAAGCGGTGATTCTAACCTGATACTGACAGACCAATGTCTTGCGACATAACGAAGGTCTAGGGGGACGACGCGCTATCCCCCGGCACGCAGCCTACTTTGATGAATAGGAGACCTCAATTTCATCGACCAACAGTGCACGAAGACCATCGCGACTAAAATTAAACAAGCGCCTTCCGTTTACAAAAAAGGACGGAGTTCCCCTTACTTCTAAAGCCTTCAAATCCTCAAGATCTTGCTTCAAGATAGCTTCAATCTTCGGATCCTTCATATCTTCTTTCAGCTGATCCATATTTAAACCCAACGAGGGAAGATACTCAAAGATTCGTTCGGGTTGCGGATTGTGATGGTCCCCCCACTCGGGTTGATACTTAAACAACAGCTCGAGGGCTTCCCAATACTTACCCTGAACCCGAGCCGCCTCGACAGCTCGAATTGCAAACTCCGAGTTTTTATGGAATGGAGCATATCGAACAACCAGCTGCACCTGACCTTTAAATTCTTCAAGAAGCTCTTTTACAAAAGGATAGAAGCGTCGACAGCTTTCACACTCAGGATCTAAAAACTCGGTCAATACAACCTTCGCTGAAGTGTCNCCATAACGAGGCGAATGAAAGCGCTCGAAAACCTGGGAGTTCTGCTGCGAGATCTCGGTCAATTGTTTACTTTGGTCAGCTTGGTATAAATGGCGCAGNAGATAAAACCCACAAACAGCGACAACCAAGGCTGCAGCAAAACTTAGAACTAATTTAGATTTCATTTTTTAGCTTCCTTATTCAAAAACAATAGAATGATTAAAAGTCCGGTAAAGGCAAAAAAGGATAACATAGGTATCGTCAAAAACCCCATCCAATTAATATAGACCGTCGAACAGGAGACCCCCTCCAAACAGGGNGAGGCGGTTTCAGGAATGACTTTATAATGCAGTAAATTGTGATAGATCGCCGTCAGCCACCCGATTAAAACGAGCGGACCAGTGAAGACAATAGCTATCCGGGGTGGATGAAATGCGGCGNCTAAAAACAAAATCACCAAAGGGTACATCGCAATGCGCTGGTACCAACACAATACACAGGGCGGAAACCTCATCACCTCGCTAAAAAACAAGCTCCCCATGGTCGCNATCAAGGCAACAACCCAAGCCAAAAAAGTGTACCCTTGTGATCGTGTCATATGACCCTTTCGACAGCTTCGACTGGCCCTGCTAAAACTTGCCAGCTGAATAGATAAAAGCAAACCACTGACAGCAGAGTACCTCCTGAAGATTCTTAAGACTACAGTTTCGGGAGGACATTATGTGCATTTTTCAATTTAGCCCTCCCCACGCATCTACACCTGGGCGAACTTTCAAAGCTCTAGGAATAATCTATAAACACTCGTAAGAAGCGCGTTTTCCGATAGTCCATGGCGAGTTTGCCTGGCATCAATACTGATAATGGACCTCTTATAATCAGCCCAAAGGAGATCTCAGCACCATGAGCAAGCCTTACGTTTTTTCAGGCCTAATTCTTCTACTGTTGTCGAGCTCGGCCCTAGCTAGGCCGATAAGCTGTCAAATTGGCGGGTCTCAAATCAACATCGATTCGNNGCTGGTGGCAAACATTTCCGTACCAGCACGCCTAGAGATCGAGCGTCAAATCAAACCACTTTTGCTTATCACTGACCACGAGAAAAACCACGACTTCGTCGGCCAGAACCAAACCTTAAAGCCAAACACAATGAGGCGCCTAAAAGCATCCAACGATCGCATGGAAAAGTATCCATCGCTGAACGCCTTCGGCCCAACTGGAAGCGATATCATTGGCAACGAAGTCCGGCAGCTCCGCCAAATCAAAGATGATGATTTTAACGAAATAAANTCCTATGCCATCGGCCTTCATCAACGACTTGNTTGCATTAAAGCCATGTTTGTCGCAGAAAGTGAGGCCTTATAATGACCCGTCTCGCATTACTTACTCTGACCGCCGCTACTTTTTTTCTCACTGGCTGCCTGGGCGGCGGCGGTGGCTCTTCCTCTGGTGGCGGCACAACCGGCGGAACCGTGACTCCCCCAAAAGCGACGACCGACCTATTTGTCAAAAAGGTGGCTCCAAGCGGATCGATCCCTGTGGCGAATATCATTCACGTTATTGAGATCCAGTTAAGCAAACCATTAGATCCTTATACTTTAATTTACGGATCGACCCCCCAAGCCAACACCGTTCGCCTAAGAAACAAAGCCAATGGTGAGGACATTAATATCGTCGACGTCGACCTTCTTGAAAATGACACTGTTCTTGCCGTACACCTAGCCGACACACTTGATATAGGCGTATACACATTGACGCTAAATCGCTCTTTAGAGGCTGCGGACAACAGTCGCTTCGCCTATGATTTTTCGCATGAAATCGAAGTCACACCTGGTCGATACACAGCTTGGCTTTCTGGCGCAGCAGCAAGAGTCAACAAAGCAAAAACAAGCCTGACTAGCCCAAGTGGCGCAGACATTCACCTAGCGATGTCAAACGACTTCAAGATCTCCTATCTTGATCAAAGCTATCTGCAAATAAGCCGCGGATCGCAGGCTGTCGACAACAACGATTTCGATGTTAGAAAATCAGATCACTTACTNATCGTTAGCCCAAAGAACGGAGCCTTTGACTTTATCGATGGAGGCGAAAANAAACTGAAGCTGACCCTAAAGCGAGGCTTATTCGTTGACCTTTCAGAACAACTTAACCCACAAGAAAGTGTTTNTGTTGAAATCACTGAAAAGCGCACGGTTAAACCCGAAAATGAAGTCCCCCTTGCCGTCTTCTTAATGTCCTTTTCAAACATCGAATTCACCGGGGCCGTCGACTATTGGTCGAAGCTGACTTTTGGACAATCAGATAGCAACCTGAACGACTTCTACTATTTGAACTCGCACGGAAAACATCTGTTTAAACCCGTCTCCGAAACCTCTGGCACATACAATGATGGTATCATTGAAGTCAGTCTAGATGTCGAACACCCGTGGAACGACAAGGCAGACCTTCGAAATGAAGCCCTTCGCTTAACTTTGCAGCAAGCACACCAGANCTACGGCCTCGACTTTTCCAAATACGATAAAAACAACAACGGTAACATTGAGCCCAGCGAGCTCGCNTTAGTGTTTGTTTATGCCGGCGGCGCTCTGTCTGCTGGCGATCCCGAAGAAAACTCGGTTCACCCTCACGCACATTGCACGTCTTCAGGTTTTAATATTGGCGGAACGCGTGTCACTCGGTGCCCNGGTCAGGGACAANCGTTTAGCATCGTCAGCGAGACCCGNACCGGCCAACCTTGTACAGTCGGTGTGATTGCCCACGAACTAGGTCACTCNTGGCTNGGATTGGCCGACTACTATGACTACACCTATACGACTCGTGGAACCGGCGTTTTCTCGTTGATGTCTTTCGGCTCAAGCTTTACTCGATCCCATCAAACCGANGGTGGGGACTACCCAATCGGACTTGATGCCTACAGCAAGATAGCTGCTGGCTTTCATATCAATAACCCAAACTTAGAACTTATAGAAAACCCTTCATCAGATGCTTACTACAGCCTACCCGAGTCAGGTCTTCTTAAAAGTAAAATCATGAAGGCTGGCGGGAACAGTCAGTTTTTTGTCTTTGAACACCGAGGACGCTCTAACTACGACTACGGACTTGGTAAATTCTTTGGCTCATCCTACGATGGCGGCTTGCTCATTTGGCATATCGACGAAAGCGTCGAAAAAAACGATAACGTTAACCATCGCCGAGTCGACGTCGAGGAAGCGGGTATATCTCGAATGGATAAGAGCGACCGGGAACGGCTGGACACGTTTTGGGGCCCACACTCTGACAACTACGACTTCGGGCCACAGTGGAGATATGGCAACGCCCTTTCGAACTCGGATTACTACAACGGAACGGCATCTAACATTATACTTAACGAGATCTCAGGGGTTGACCCATCTACAAAAGAAATCTCGTTTTACTTTAGTAGGTAAGTGATGAAATCAATTTTAGTATTCTTGACGCTAGCGAACCTTTGCATTGCCAACGCTGATCCCTCGCCCTATCGATACTACGTGCAAGCGGACGGCTCAGAAGTTCAACTTAAAACTGAAGGCTCAGAGCTTTACACCTGGAAATCGACCACAGATGGTTACTTCGCCTGTTATCACCGAGAATCAAAACAGTATCAATACTGCCAATGCAGCGAAGCTTCCGGCCTCACTCCCAACGGAGTTCCTGTGCGACCATCAAACAGTGAGTTCGTTAACTACGGCACCCAGCAAGCTGGCGCTTCGACGTCTAAAGATCGACCTTGCTTAAACACATATATTCGGATGCTTGCAGAAAAGTATCACAATCAGTGAAGGCTCAAGCAAGACTAATCCCAGTCTTGCACGGTGACGGTCGTTGAGCTCCCGTCAAAACTAACATTACGATAGCACCCAATTGGTTCAATGCTAGAATCAGGTGTGTCATCGTCATCCAAGTCAACATAGGCGTAAATATCATAGATACCTGAAGCAATCACATTTGGTGAAAAAGCGCTGGATTCAACAACAGAAGACAGCTCACAACCAGAGCTACAAGTCATAGTTCCTTCAGCCACAGCCAAGTAATCCCGAGAGTTCTCCGCAGTATCACAGTCTTCGACCACCTAGAA
>NYZX01000079.1 GCA_002686065.1 Pseudobdellovibrionaceae bacterium
TTGGGGCCTCTTTTGGAGCTAGATTTCAATATCTACCATCCTCTGGGGACGCCCTTCCGTGGGCTCAATCCGTTGTCGACCTGCGGTCGATCGCGTCACGCTCAACGGAGCCCCGTCGGAGGTAGATATTGAAATCTAGCTCCAAAAGCGGCGCGAACCCGTGTCGGGTTCGCTTTAAGTGGCGTGCGAGCTTATGTGTTTGGTCCTATTGAAAGACTTGAGTACAGCGTTGGCGGGACTTCGTTGTTGGTTGATCGTATTTTTGAATGATGCTGCCAATGCGTTCAGCGACTTCTTTTGGGCTCATGGACATTGGGGTTCGGCCCAGGATAGGGCTTTGGGCGTTGTCCTGAATAACAGCATCGACCAGTTGTTCGGGCGTCTCGTAGCCATGTTCGTTGGCGTGCTCGATCAAATCTTCGTCGTCACGAATTTCTCGGAAGGTTTGATTCTGAATCAACATATAGTCTCGGCAGGCTGGGCTTCCCAATACGATATCGCGTGCCAGGTCGTCGATCGAATCGTAGCTCAAGCTAGACAGAAGGCTTTCGGTCGTTTGGTTCCTGAGGCGAGCCACTTCGTGGATGCGCGCGATAAAGGCGTCCAGGCGCTCATCGAAGCTTTCTTCAATGGCTAGCTTTTCTTTGGCCTCGTTAATAATTAACAACAGCTCTGATTCAAGTGCTGTGATTTGTTGGGCGTTCCATCGCAGGGTCCGTTTGATCTTTCTTAGTAGTTTTTGGACAAAACCGTCGTTACTGATGGCGAAGTCGATGTTCAAAAAATTGTTATCTGCCACCTTGTAGTTTACGGCACTGATGATGTCAGCTAGGCGCTCGGTTGATCCCTGTTCCAGGTCTTCGACCACAGTATTGATCACAATTTGGATAAGCTTGTTTTTAGCTTTTCGAATTTGGTCCAGGCGTTTGCGAAGAACCGTGACTTCCAGATTGTCTACTTTTTCGAGGCGGGCGACCTGTACTTCCAAAATTTGAATGTCGGCCTCTAGGGATGCCTGGACGGCTGGTCCATAGGTTCGGTGATGGCGACGATACTCGTAGTTCTCTTTGTTTAACCCTACTGGTATGTAAAAGTCCTTCGGGCGTTGTTTTCGTTGTCCGGTGACATACTCTAGGTAGGTTTTCTTCTGATTAATTCCGGCGCGTAGGTTTTGAAGGTTTTTTATTTTCCCTTCGTTTTCTGCTTCCAAAAGCCCCTCTGTCGAAGCGTAATAGATCGAAATATCAAGGGCATCGTAGACCATTTTGACAAAGGGATCAGACAGGCTTCGGTATTGGAATGTGTCCTCGAAGTGATGAGCGGCATCGATACGCATATTTGGTGGAGGGTGTGAGGTCATCGGGTCTAGCAGGACGGCTCGTCCAGGGTCGGCGACGCGGTCTTGCTCAGCCATGGTCAGTTGTGAGCGTTGGATGGCTGGGTTTGCGAACTCGGATCCAAGAAATTTCGTGAAGGCAGTTTCTTCAACGGGGCCACCTACGACGACCACCGCGCCTTTGTCGGCAGTTCTTTCAAAGGATCTGGTCATAGCAAAGATCCCTCGGTAAACGGCTTTTAAATAGGTCATCAAATCGACCACGATACCGTTTAGTGGGCTACTGATGACCTGATGGTCGCTCATGCGTTTATTGACGATCCACCGATCCTTTTTTAGGGCTTCGTCATCGATAAGGACATTTTCTATCAAGTATACAAGGTTTTGAAACTCCTTTGTTCGTCCTGACTGTCGGGCGGCAGATCCAATTTTGACGGATAGCTCGGCGATGGAATCTAAATACAGTTTCATTTGCGATGAATAGTTGGGGTCACTTGAGTGCCCAGCAAAATGGGATAGTGATGTGGCGATTCCTTTTTCAAGAGCGTTCAAGGATGAATTTCCAGCTATTTCCTCAAGAGGGGCGGTCATCGACCCAATGTTGTCTTTAAAGCTTCGAAGCAAGGGGTTTCCCGCAAGGCTGTAGCCCGTGTCATCAAACATATAATAGCCCGCTGCTAGTAAGACCCCGTAGACAGCGATCATATTGGGGTTATGTCCGGACTGGGCATGGGTCATTTCGTGAGCGATAACGCCTTTGTTTTCCTCAGGGGTCATGACTCTTAGTAGCGGGGCTGTGAAAATAGTTTGCGGTTTATTGGTGAAAGACCAGGCGTTAACAATGGTTCCGCCTTGGATGTAAAATCGTGCCGACTGACGGTCTTCAGGGGTGAAGTGAAAGTACGAGTGGTCGAGCACTTCTTCAAATTGTTTAAGGGCACGCCGGGTGGGCTCTGGCCCCTCTGGAGTTGCTAATATGGCTCCTTGTAGGAGCTCTTGATTTGTTTGGAACTCAAAGGTGTCTGCAAGTTCTTGGACAAGGGGCATGACGACGTTCGCAGCAAAGGGGTTGTCATGAAGAATGCGAGCCAGCTTCAGGTCAGATCCAGGGTCTCGCCCTCGATCAATGCGTCGTTGTCGAAGAAACAGGGCGACCTCAGGGTCTGAAGAAGTTAAAGCTGATAGCCGGGTTTGAAATTGGCTCTGATAGACGGGGGCTGCAAAACTTGAAGCATGGATAAAAATTGAAAAGGAAATGATCAGGGATTGTAAGAAACCACCCGGTCGATCGTTTGAATTCATGCTCAGCTCCAACAGGTTAAGATATTTCAGAACAGCATGATCTATTGCAATTGGTAGACCTTATAATCATTAATGGTTACGCGATGTTATCGCTCGTATAAATAAGCATTATGCCTAGTTATTTAGAGAGCTGTCGTCGGTTTCCTGTTGATAGGTCGACTTCGGTCAGCGAGTCCGCCGCCGTGTCAGTCACGTAGGCTTTGTCCCCAGCAGCATTCAAGGTTAAGCCGGCTGGCGAGTTTAAAGCTAGCCCTGTTCCCTTTGATTCGCCAGATGTGATGGCTCGATTTCCATTCGATAAAACCACTTCAACCACTGCTCGTAAGCTTTGGTCCGCAATATAGGCCTTGGTTCCGTCAAGGCTTAGTCGAATGCCTGTTGGAAATTGAAAGTTAGGCCCGGTACCGGTACTTGAATCGGAGATAATGGTTCTGTTACCTGTTGCAATATCAACTTCAAAAAGACAATCAAGGGTCGGATCGACAACGTAGAGTTTCGTTTCAGCGGAGTTCAAAACCATATCAAAGGGAGCATCTATATCTGGGCCGCTTCCTTGTAATGAACCAGAAACCAGAGTGCGTACACCTGTGCCAAGGTCGACGGCTGTAATGGCATTTCGTGTTTCATCAGAAATGTATATTGTTGTTTCTGTAGCATTCATTGCAAGGCTGTTGACTCTGTAAATCGAGTAGCCTGATCCAGCAGAAGGCGAGGCCAGTTCCGTCCTGGCGCCGGTTGTAAGATCTACTTCAAAAAGTATGACTGATCCGGTGTCGGCGATATAGGCCTTGGTATTTGCTGCGTTGATCACGATTTTACGAGGAGAATCAAAGCTTGTTCCAGAGCCCACTGTGGCTGTGGAAACCGGTGTTCGATTTCCCGTAGTTAGGTCGACATGGAATAGTCCATAGTGTGATTGAAATTCGATATCGACCACATAGGCGGATTGTTCGTCGGCTGTTAGGGTGATGCCATAGGGGTCGAAAAAAGGGTTTCCTGAACCTATTTGTGAACTAAACACAAGTGTTCTGTTGCCTGTCGAAATATCGACTTCAAAAAACGAGTCGTTGGCGTCGTCTGCGACGAATAGTTTGGTTTCGCCATTCGCTAAGGCGATATCCGTCGGCTTAAAGATGTTTGGTCCGGATCCTGTGCTTGCATTGGAAATAATCGTTCTGTTGCCCGTCGCTAAATCGATGGCAAGGACTCCTGCCGTGCTAGCGTTGAATTCGGTGATATAGGCTGTGGTTTCGGCGCTGTTAACAGTAAGTCCGTTGACAAAGGTCATTGTCTGGCCTGTTCCGGTCGAGCTGTCGGAAATGATGGTGCGGTTGCCGGTGCTGATGTCGACATGTAAAAGTGCGTCGAGGGTCCTATCGATCATATATAAAGATGATTGGTCTGGACTTAAAGCAACTCCAGCCGGAGAGGACGGGGCTGGACCGCTGCCTGTGGCTGGATCAGTGACGATGGTGCGGTCGCCTGTGTCAAGGTCCACGGCAAAGATGGCCTGTACAACGTAGTCCGATACGTAGGCGACCGTACCTAGGTTGTTAAGGATAATGAATGCAGGGTTACCAAAGCTTGGGCCAGCACCTCGAGCCGAACTGGAGATGACCTCAGTGGTGCGTGTTTCTAGATCTGTCCGTAGAACTTGGTTGGTAAAAATGTCGACCCAGTAAGCGGATTTTTTGTCTGGTGACAGGGCGATGTCGTATGGGGCTTCAAGGCGTTGTCCTGTGGAAGTGACCCGATCTGATAGTAAGCTTCGGGAGCCCGTAGATAGGTTGGCTTCAACAAGGGCTGCATTGGAAACGTCTACAATCAAAAGCTGTTCGGGCTTTAGCTCGTCATAGTAAAACGCATACAGCGACTTTAAAATCAGTTGCTTTGGATCCGGGAGATAGGTCAGTTCAAGGGGGAGCGGTGTGCAGGCTGATGGACGATCCTTCGCGTTGGAAACCTGAGCGTAAAAAGAATATGAAACGGCGTAATTGTCAGGCGATGAAAGGGTGATATTGCTGACTTCAAGTTCTCCGTTTTCGATGTCGTTTTGACCAACCTGATGACTGCAATTGGCGTCACTGAAAATGGTTACGGTGGAACCATCCATACTACTGAATCCAGAGGCTCGGATGACGGGGTTGTTCATTGAAGTTTTTGAATAATTAGTCAGGTTTTTAAAGGCCCACAAGTCTTCAGAGGCTTGAAGGGATAGTGAAGACGCAATGAAGCCCCGGATGCTATCGTCACTAAGATTGCATCCACATAGGGCTATAAGCACAGATGTGCCTATGAGCAGCCGATCAAAAAACGTACAGAAGGCTCGTGCTGGCATGAATGGTCTATCGATCAGACGCTACATTTTATTTAGTTGAAAATGCGAAAAAAGTTAAATTTCTGTAAACATAGCGGCGAGCTGCGTCTGAAATTGTTTTCAGCGAAAGGAATTGCAGCAATTCAGTGCAACTATAATGTAACGAGCGTTTTCCGATTGGCCCGAAAAGAAACAGTCCTAAATGTACGATAAGTTAGGTTATTAGACGCTATAGAGACGAAATTTTGAATGTATTGGGTCGACTTGTAAGAATCGCTGTGGATGACTCACAGACTGTATTCATATTTTTACCAGGAGCTATCGATGTCTGTTGATCCAACTCAGTTAAAGCGTGGTTTGTTCGCATTGCGCCTGGGTGTGTTTATCGTGTTTTTTATGTGGACGATTGATAAGTTTATCAATCCTGGGCACACCGTCAGTGTTTTCAAGCGCTACTATTTGATCGAAGATCTTGGTTTGCAGTTAGCCTATGTGATCGGTGCCGCGCAATTGCTTTTAGTGTTGGGATTTCTTGTTGGTGTAAAGAAGCGCCTAACCTACGGGGCTTTGTTGCTTATGCATAGCATTTCGACCATAAGTACTTGGCAAATGTACTTAGACCCATGGGGTCCTAAAAATCTTTTGTTCTTCGCCGCTTTCCCAATGCTTGCGGCCATCTATGCGCTGTATATCCTGCGAGACGCCGATACTTTGTTGAGCATTCAATGATTTAGAAACAAAAAAAGGCCGGGGTGCCCCAGCCTTTTCGGTGATTATTTGTTTTAAGCGGTTCCTTACTGGCCATCTAGCTCGACAGGATTGATTTGTGAGCGAGTCAGTTTACGGATGAAAACGCCTGGGTTTGTCTTTTCAAGGTCTTGTTTCATGATAAAGCCTTGGGCATCCCCTTTTTTGGTGAAGGGTCCGTGGATCACTCGGTACCATGTTCCTCGGTCACCTAGGTCTCCGACTTCAACCATGACGCCCACTTCGCTTGTTTTGGCGTTTTCGGCGTATTCCATGGCCATTTCTTTTTTCTGAAATGAAGAAACCTGAACATAGTACATCGGGCCAGTTGGCATTTCGCCGGGCATAACTGACTTTGGCAGATTCAGCTTTTCTTTTGTTAACAGATTGCCGTTTGGTTTTTTCTCCATTTGTAATTCTTTTTTAGCAACAGCTGGAGCGTTACCTGGTTCAGCCACGGGTGCCATGACGACTTTTTTCGCTGGATCTTCTGCAGGCGTGTTCAAGTTTTTCTGCAAAACAGGCTGTTTTGATTCGGGCTTTGCTGACTTTTCTAGCGGAGAATCGGCTTTGGCGACCGGTTTCTCGTCGGTTGCCGGGCGCTTAGCGGGGCGGCCGCAGGCGGACAACACAAGTGAAGTAATAACAAGTACGGGTAATGCTAATTTCATGATGGACTCCAAAGCTGATTGGACGAGGTTTCAGGTACAAGAATAGTTGTATTGCACCAATCGGAAAAGCCTTTTAGGCTGGCAGCCTAGACTTTCATCTGAGCGTAATTTTGGAGGATGCATGGCGCAAAAGAAGAAAGCCGCAAAGAAAGCGGCTTCGAAGACGACAAAAAAGGTAAGCAAGGCCGCGAAAAAGGTGACGAAGAAGGCGGGCGTTAAGAAAGTGGCTAAAAAAACAGCAACAAAAAAAACGACGTCTAAAAAAATCAAACCACCTGCTGAAATTCCAAAGCTTAAAGCCAGTCTTATTGGGAAGTCCTTTCAGACGACAGGTGGGGACGCCAGCCTGAAAGATTATCAAGGTAAATATCTTGTCGTGTACTTCTATCCGAAGGATAGCACCCCGGGATGTACGACAGAGGGCCGTGATTTCACAGCCGCACTCGATCGGTTCAAACGCGCAGGAGCAACCGTTTTGGGTGTCTCGCGTGACTCGATCAAATCCCACGAAAAGTTTAAGGAAAAGCAAGGCTTTAAGTTCGAACTTTTATCAGACCCGACTGAAGAGTTTTGTAAGGCCTTTGGGGTTATTAAGCTGAAGAAGTTGTACGGTCGTGAATTTATGGGTGTCGATCGCAGTACCTTTATTTTGGATAAAAAGTCGAAACCTGTGGCCGCTTGGCGTGGAGTCAAGGTCGCTGGTCATGTGGACGAAGTTCTTGAAAAGCTAAAAAGCTTATAACTTCAATGGCCTTGGCTCGATGGTCTGTTTGCTTCGGTAAAACCAATAGGTAAAGCCAAGCACGATCAGTCCATCGGTATCGCGAACATGAAGTGGCGATCTTCTGTTTGCGGCGTCGGTGTAGGATCGAAACGAAACCCCACCGAAAAGGGACCATCGGGGACCTAGGTTGAAGACTCCGAAGTGGCTAGCGGCATAATCAAGGTTTCCTTCGCTGGAGTCATATCTAGATCGAGTCGTCGTTTCGAAGAGGGGGGCGACGTCGTAAAAGTACTTTTGATAACGGCGGGTGGCCCAGGTGCCCGAGATGCTAGCGTACAGGGTGACCGAGCGAGCGACGCGGATCCAGGCAAATAAGGTTTGCTCGAAAATCTGCCCTTGATCCTCCCAGCGACCAAGATCTGTTGAAAAGGCCTGTCGGATAGCTGTTCTGCTGGTCAGTGATATCGGCGACTTGGGCCCGCGCTTGATAAGGTGGTACATCAAGCTAGGGCCAACCTCTATGATGGCATCCAAATCCCCCATGCCTTCGCGGACATCGACGTCACTTTCATTGACAGGGACATTGAACCCAAAGGAACCATTTAGTTCGAAGCGTTCTGATGTCAGGAAGGGGCTACGGGTTCCATCTTCATCCGCACGAATAAAATCACCGCGATAGACCACGCTTGGAAAGGGTAAGATGAAAGTTTCTCGTTCGTCCGCACCGGGGTAGGTTGGGAAGTTAGCGGTTCCTAGTCCCACGCCGAGTTCTAACTTCGGTGGGGCTTGCTGATCCAATCGAAATGTTTGTGCCTGCACCGGTAGAAGGTTCGATATAAAAAGATTTAGTATCAGTCCTAGACCCAGAACCATTATTGCAAGGCCTTTATTGCAGCAACGAAACTATCCACATCTGTTCTGTTCGAATCATATGAGCACATCCACCGCACGCTCCACTCGTTTTCATCCCAAACGTAGAAAAAGCTGTGTTCTCGCAACGGCTTGATCCATTCCTTGGGAAGTTTGGCAAAAACAGAATTAGCTTGGACAGGGTAAAGGACCTCTACTTGTGGGATATCTTTGACATGCTGATGTAAGTACTGAGCCATTTCGATTTCGTGTAAAGCGATCTTTCTCCATAGGTCTTCATTTAGGTAGGCCTCGAACTGAGCGGAAAGAAATCTCATTTTCGAAGGTAACTGCATGAACTGTTTGCGGTAGTAGCGCATTTGCTTGCTGTAGGTCTTGTTAAAGCAGATGACAGCTTCCCCATACAGAAGGCCATTTTTTGTTCCGCCGAAGGACAGCGAATCCACCCCCAGTTTTGTTGTTAGGTCGGCAAAGCTACAGTTCAGTTTCGCGCAGGCCACGGCGAATCGAGCACCGTCGATATGAACGAAGAGTCCTTTCGAGTGAGCAAAGTCGATCAACGATCTGAGTTCGTCAACAGAGTACAAGGTTCCCACTTCGGTCGGTTGAGTTAAGCTAAGCACCTTTGGCTGTGAATAATGTTGATCGCCGCCCCGAACCAAGGCGTGTTCGATGTCTTCGATGCGAAGTTTGCCGTCTGGGCCGTCTAGGGGAATGAGTTTTGTGCCCAGATGTTTTTCTGGGGCCCCACATTCATCTATATTTAAGTGAGCTCCGCTGTGACAGATGATGCTGTTGTGACTTTCAACAAAGGGGCGTAGGGCTAGGACATTGGCCGCTGTGCCGTTAAAAACAAAGTGAACGTCAATGTCGGCGTCAAAGGCTTGTTGGAATTTTTTAATGACGTTCTTCGTGACCTCATCCGTCCCGTAGCTTGGGGCATGGCCTTGGCTAGCTGCGGTGAGGGACTCAAGGATTTTTGGGTGGATTCCAGAGTGGTTGTCCGAACCAAAACTTTTCATGGCATATGCTCCAGGATATATCGATGGGCAATGAGTGCTGCCAGTTTACTGGTCCTGTCGTCGAGATCCAGTGGCGGCGACACTTCGTAGATTCCTAAAATCGGGCAGTTCGTTCGTCGAATCACCGTGTTTAAAATACGGAAAAAAGAATCTGGATCCATTCCTGTAGCCCAGCTTTGTGAGCATCCCATGGCATAGGCGCTGGAAAACCCATCGATATCAACCGATATATAGCAGGGTCTTTGGCGCTCTAGGAAGGGTGTTAATCCCTCCAAAACGAAATCTGAAAAGCTTCTTCCCGAGGCCAGGAACTGGTCGTAGGAAAGGCAGTATCCACCTTGCTGTTGAAGCCAGTCTAGGTGGTTTGGGCTATTGCACTGTGATTGAATGCCAATTTCGACAAAGTCAAAGTCGAAACCTTCGGTTAATAAACGATAGAAGGGGGTTCCACTGCTGAGCCCGCGATCTAAAGGGCGAACATCAAGATGAGCATCAAAATTAAGAACTAAAGGTTTCCCTTTTTGATTTTTGGCCCACTCAAGAAATCCCGCACCATCTGGATAGCCGTAGTCATGTCCGCCTCCTAAGGTTATCAGGCGGCGTTGGTCGTTAAGGTTAGATGTAACATAATTCTTTGCTGCCTGATGACGTTCGGCGAGACTCATTTTTGAAACATCCAAATTGCCCAGATCTTTAAATGCGGGTTGTTGGTTGTTCGGAAAGGTCGATTTGTATAAATGCTTTCGAATTCTGTCCGGGGCCTCACAGGCTCCTAGGCGTCCGCCATTAAGCTGAATCCCTTCGTCGTCGGGATAACCAAGCANGCCAAATTCGAATTCATGTAGGNTGTTATTTAGGGTGGCAAAGTCCCCAAGCCGTAAATCCTTAGGGTCATTTTTAGTAAAAAACAAAGAGGAATCTGGCGGTAAAAAAACAGAGCTCATATTGGTCCCTAAATAAAAAAACCGGCCCATAGGGACCGGCTTAAAGAATACTNGAAAATGAGTGTTAGTTTGACTTCTAAAAGTCGAATTAACCCAATTGGCCCGAGATGAAATCCCAGTTAACAAGACTCCAAAAGGCTTCCAAATATTTTGGTCGAGCATTTTGGTAGTCTAGATAGTAGGCGTGCTCCCAGACATCACAAGTCATCAAAGGTACAACCCCTTGAGTCAAAGGAGTCTCGGCGTTCGACGTTTTTTCGATAGTTAGGGTGCCATCGCTGTTTTTTACCAGCCAAGCCCATCCTGACCCAAAAAGCGTTG
The DNA here is from genome assembly GCA_002686065.1 of Pseudobdellovibrionaceae bacterium. GTDB lineage: Bacteria > Bdellovibrionota > Bdellovibrionia > Bdellovibrionales > UBA1609. The sequence continues at coordinate 10,255 of NYZX01000079.1, forward strand.
CTGCAGCGTCAGTGAACTTGGTCTTGAATTCGGCGAAACTTCCGAAGTTTCGGTTAATTGCATCAAGAAGTTCACCTGTTGGCTCACCACCGCCCTTTGGCGATAGGCAATTCCAGTAAAAAGTATGGTTCCATACTTGAGCGGCGTTGTTGAATACTCCGCCTGACGAGCTTTTAACGATATCTTCAAGGCTTTTGCCTGCGAACTCGGTCCCTTCGATAGCTGCATTCAGTTTGGTCACATATCCAAGGTGATGTTTCCCGTAATGGAACTCTAAGGTTTGCTTTGAAATATGTGGCTCTAGTGCGTCCATGGCATAGGGNAGTTCTGGATTCGAAATAGACATATGAATCTCCTTCATTGAAAACGTATTGAAAAGGATAGTATTGGACTAGACGGGGCTGACGTCACGAATAAACACGCCCCGTTAAGAATCTGTTCAATTTAGAAGGGGTTGATTACGCTAAAACCTTTTTTTCTTTCAATACGGCTTGTAAGGCTTGCAAATGACTGAGCGGATGAAGTCCCATTTTATCAACGAGCATCGTTTTTAAAGCTTCTTTTGGCTCCAGCTTCATAAAGCTAACATATTTGTCATAGCTGTTTGCTGTCGCGCATAGCACCGCCAAGGGCTCGACGTCTTTTTCTTTAAGGCCGTTCGGAACGCCACTTCCATCAATGCATTCTTCATGTTGAAGAATGATCTTCAGTACAAGGTTGTCAAAGTGCTTTAGGTGTTTCACTTTTTCCACAGCGGCACGAGGGTGTTCGTTAAAAATACGAATCTCATCGGTGTTAAGGTCTTTTTTGTTTCGCCCAACAGATAGGCCGTTCGTCATATGATCGAAGTCATGAAGCAAGCAGCCCATGGTCAATAGGTCCATAGGGTATCTGTCAGACATTCCCAGTTGTTCTGCGATGGCCACAGCGACGGCGCCAACGGTGACGCCATGATGACCAACGCTGGCATCGGTATTTTCGATGGCCAAAATTGACTTAACGGCTTCGGCCTCTTTCAAAATAAAATCGACGTATTTACCAGCCCCAATTTTTGCGACTTGATAGAACTCTTGGCTTTCTGGGTTTTCCATAACGTCTTCAGCGGCGGCTTGTTGTGCCCCTTGAATAACTTGGCTGCGATCTTCGATCGATTTTCCGCTGTTTTTGTCATAAGCCTGTTCGATGTTCGAGGTCAGGTAGGAGCGATAGTTTCCCTCATGGTCTTGAAGGATAAACATCTTTTTCAGTTTTTTTTCTTTTAAACGCTTNAGGCGTTGGCCCTCAAAGGTGTCGCCTTTGCGGCAGTAAAGGATGAATTTTCCTGCAACACGAACGTAAGCGTCAAACGTGATTGCGTTTTCACCGCGGAGTGTGCTTACTCGGATAGGTACAAAATTGTTTGCGTCCATGAATCCTCGACTGGTAGGATTTTAAGTATGGACGAACTTTTAGTTGAATTCAAATCAGAGTCGAAAGATTTGATCTCAGAATTGATGACCATTCTTGAAGACCTGGAAGATGATCCAGGGAAAGTTAAAGATTTGGAAAATTACGGTCAAATTGTCGACCGCATCATGGGTGGCGCCAAGTCCTTAGCCATGGCTGTGGATGATTCTGAGACTTTAAATCGCATTGGTACTTACGCCGAGCTNTGTAAGGCGGTGGGTTATAAAGGGTCTCAAATTGAGGGAAACGAAGAGTTTGCCAACATTGTCATTGCATTGTTACTTGATGCGACGGAAATGCTTGAGCAAATGGTTGTGACCCTCGGGACGGATCAGCAAAAAGATATCAAGCAGCATTTGAATCAAACCTTTTTGGATCGCCTGACCTGGGTGTCTGATCAGTTTGCCGAAGGGACCCGTGCTTCGGTGGCGATACAAGGAAAAGGTGAAAAGGTTCCTGAGGCTCAGAAGCAAGTTCAAATCGATGATTTATTGGCTCAGTTGGGTTTGACCTAGTTCTGTTAAAGCCCAATTCGCCAGTTCTCCCAGCTTTGGGTGTTCTTTAAAAGTTTCAATTTCTTGAATCAGCTCGGTGGCTCTTAGGTTGACGGCAACCAGGATAGCGTTTCGTTTTAGTCCGAAGCCTCCGGCCCGGCTTAATGGTGTGTTTTTAAAATGTTTCTGCAAAGACTTATTTGATGAGGTCAGGAGAAACCGAAGTTCATCGAACACTTTTTGTCGGTCCTGTTTTTGTGGCTTGACCAGGTCTCCTAAGTTTTTTTCGTTCCAAGGGCACACCTGTTGGCAAATGTCGCAACCAAATAGCCAATCACCAATACCTTTCCTAAGGTCCATTGCTGGGGTTTCTCTAGATTCGATGGTTAAGTAGGAGATACATCTTCGAGCGTCTAAGGTTCGGTTTTCCAAAATGGCGTCCGTCGGACAGGCGTCGATGCATCTGCGGCATTTTCCACAATGGTCAGGGTGTGGAGCTGCCTCGGTGTCTTCGGTTAAGGTCGTTAATATTTCGCCGATGAAAAAATAGGACCCTTTGTTTTTGTGTATAAGACAGGAGTTTTTCCCAACCCAGCCCAGACCAGCTCGGTAAGCGAGGTCGCGTTCCAGTACGGGGCCTGAGTCGGTGAATGTTAAAAACTGATGGTGCGGATAGGTCTGCCGTAGTTTTTCGACCAGGTTTTCGAGGCGTTGCTTTAGGTAGTGGTGATAGTCCTTGCCCTTGGCGTACTGAGCGATCTTCAGGTGCTCGATCTTAGACAGTCGATCATCAGGCTCTGGGTGCGGTAGGTATTCGAGTGTTACAACAATGGCTGATCGGGCTTCGCCAAGGACTTGGTCGGGGTTTTCTTTCAATGGTGCATGGGTTTGTAGGTATTGCATGCTTCCGTGATGACCTTCTTTAAGCCAATTCAGATACACATCCATGGAAAAGGGACGTTGCAATGTTGCCATTCCAATTTGTGAGAAACCAAGTTCNGTTGCCAATGGCTGAAGTGTTTNAAGAATCATTGGCTGGCGCTTCGGTAGGCTGTGATGGCAACCTCAAGAAGCTCATCTTCGCTGGCCGTGGGGGACTGAAGTTGATGGATATAGACTTGTTTCAGCGTGGCACCCAGTGCAGGGCCTGGAGCCATTCCCCGCGACAAAAGGTCTTTGGCTGACCAGCGTGGAGTCGGCATGGCGCCGTTTCCACGTGTCAGTTCAGCGTGTTTGTCGATTTTTTCACTGGCGGGAAGGTCGTCTTTCAAAAACAATTTCACTAAGCTGAAGGTTTCCTTGCTGAGCCGTTCTCGCGGAAGTTCGACAAGTGCCTGCCAAAGGTTTTTTTCTGGGGATTGCACCAACTGAGCGTGCGCTAAAGGAATGAGGGATCGCTGTTTGAATTCGTTGGAAGACTTTAAATGGTTCAGGTCTTGATCCAGTTTATCATAGGCAAGGCTTGGTTGTTGGTATTGGAACCAATACAGGTAGCTCAACAGTTTTTCGGCACTTAGTTTTTCGGGTCCAGCTAGCCAGCCGTAGGTATCTTTAGAAACATCTTCCCATTTGAGTCCGTCCAGGTTTGGTAGAAGTTCTTCAGCTAAGGGGCTGTCGAAAAAGAGACTTAGGGTTGATTTAAAGCCTGGACCAGCCAACCATTTTTGAACTTCTTGAAATTTTCGTTCGGCGGCAACATGCTGCAAGCCCTTTGCGCAAGACTTAACAGCGGCTTCTGTTTCGGCCTCAATTCGAAACTGAAGTTGTGACGAGAACCTTANNGCGCGCGCGACACGCAGGTAGTCCTCTTCAAAGCGAGACTGGGCCGCACCAACACTTCGTATGATTCGGGACTTAATGTCAGCCTGGCCGTCAACAAAGTCATATATGCGACGCTGTATGGGATCGTAAAACAAGGCATTGATTGTAAAGTCACGTCGATGAGCATCTTCTTCCATGCTTGAATATTCGACGCTTTCTGGTCGACGTCCATCGACGTAAAGNCCGTCTTTNCGGAAGGAGGCCACTTCGAAATGGATACCTGGACCGAAGGGGATCATCACTACACCAAACTGTGCGCCGATCATATTGGCATTCGGAAACAGCGCTTTGACGGCTTCGGGAGTTGCTGAGGTGGCGATNTCAAAGTCCTTACAAGGACGACCAAGAATCTTGTCGCGAACACAGCCACCTGCAAGAACGGCTTCGTGTTGGGCGCGCTTCAACTTCTTAATTATTTTTATGACATGGGGCCACTGTGGGTGTGTATCAAATTCTAGCACAAGCCATAGGATACCTTATTTCTGAGGCAGACGGTATCTTGAAAGGACCCAGTGAAACGGCAAAAAAAAGCCCCNGCCATGGCCAGGGCTTGTCTTNAGATGAGCCGAAAATCAGTGATAAACGGTCTCGTCGGCTTCGATCGTTCTTTCGGCGAGGCGTCTGCGGCCGAAACCGGTTCTTGTNTNAGGTTTAAACCAACAGGTGGGGCGGACNCCNTGTCTGTAGTTNTCTGCNCGGTTGCAGGTTCCAACGGTCTCGTNACGNTGGTNGACGTCGACCGTNTGTTCGANNTCACANAGNGCGCCTTGAAAGTANGTGTCTAGACGACATTGGCTTGCTGGGTGACCATGGCTTGTTCTGCGAGTCACAGCGCGATCTGGAGTATCGAAACGCGGGCCGATACGTTGGTTGCGAAGGGACTGGAAGACGCTAGCTAGGCTCAGTCCAGCCATTGAGGTGCGGTAGCAACGGGCTCGCTCTGTGTCTGTCGAATAGACCTGGTCACAAGCGGCTTTTGCTGTTGAATCAACGTCGTTGTCTTTTGCCCAAGCGATATTTTCATCTTCGGACCAGACTTTGCGCAGGCATTTTAGGCTGGCGAAATAATCTGATTGGCCTTCGTTTGAGGCCCATGTGTTGAAGAACCAACGCTTGTACTTCGGAGCTCCACCCAGGTGGTGACCGACCTCATGGCAAATNACCATAGTGAATCCATCTGGAGTNATGCTCGGGTGTCGAGCAAGGCCGCCATACATATTGACCTTCCAAGTGCGGCCACTTCGGTTTGCTGATGCATTGACCGTGTTGTCAGACCAAAGGCGATTCATCGAAAGTCGGCCGCCCATGCTAGAGACGATTGGGCCATAGACCTCAAGAACTTGTGAGATATTGTGATTGAACTGTTGCTCTGTCAGTCCTGTTTGAACCTTGTTGCCGTTTTCATCAAATTCAGGAATTTGTAAGTCATTTGTCTCGACGATTCCCTGGCATAGTTCNACCACGTCNTGTGNATTGATAGCCCCAACTCCGACCGCAGCCATAAAGGCGACCGTCGCTAAAATTTTGTTCATGTGGATTCCTTTCCCAATATGAATGTTTCCCCTCCAAGTACGGATGGACAAATCTTAGGCTTGGACTTTTGGAAAGGACTAGGCCAGCTCGACCTTTAGCGATCAATTTTATCCCTAGGTCGAGGCTGATTATTTAAGCAAATAGCAACTATAAAAAATTGTATTGCTGGTTGGGTCGTATATTTTAGATCAGGTTTTTTTCACGCCACAGCTGGCCTGGACTGGNCAGTGGTCTTCGGACGTGGGTCGGTCGAGATATGGGTTATCTTTGGTTTTGAGACTTATTCTTTTTGGCGTTGGCTTTCATGCCGGTGTGGTTGCGCCAGTTCATTTCAGGACTGCTGAAGTATCGCTGTTGCCATTTTTCCCATTTGTCTTCGGGAAGCTTGTGGCGAACCTGGCCGTTGTCATCAAAGATGTCTGCTGATTTTCCGAATAAAAAACTCAATAATCCCATGGATTTAACCTAAACAACTGGCTGTCGGCTGTCACTAGGAAATTCCCTAAAGGTTGTTAATTGGCTAGACCTGTTTATAGCGTATTTAAGGTGTGTAAGTGTCCCATTCGTCCAGGGTAATTTGCGCCTGGCCAGTGAACAGGGTGCCTACAGCGATGGGCTCGTTAGTGTCTACCGTGGCATTCGAGTTGGTATCGATAAACGCGCAGACACGGAGNCTCACTGACGATTGCGAAATTGTAAATCCGGATTCGTCCACCCAACTTGCGATCTCGGCTTCAATCCGTCCGGTNCCATCGGTGAGNGAGCTGGTATTCGAAGCGACAAAGCTTTGCTGGAATTCGGTCGCACTTGAAATGGGCTCGATAACGTCGGTGCAGTCATTGAGGCTTTGAGTGAAGCCAACGTAGACTGTCTTCGAGCTAGACGATGAGCATCCACTTCCTGAAAGAATGTTTTCGCATTCGATGAAGACTTCTGGAAGAAGAAGGTCTTCCCCAGATGAGCTGTCGCCACAGCCGTTCAATAGGGTAATCACTGCTAAAATAAACAGAACAAGAAAGGCATTGGCGTAACAGGCCTTCGTGTCCTGGTAGAGCGGAAACTTTTTCATGGAATGCTGACTATGCACGCAAGGTACGGGTGGTTTCAATTGAAAATTAAGGTGTCTGAATTGCATACTGTAAAGCATTGATTTGAGGCTTGTTTTATAGAGCTCTATAACGGGCCATTTTNAAGAACTGAGAAATTAATGCAGCGTATTGTCATAAAGTTAGGCACATCGGTAGTGAGTCATCCTTCTGGGGGGTTGAATGAAGCGCAGCTTCTGGCGGTGGCGGAATTTACAAAACAGCGCATCGATTCGGGCGATCATGTGATCTTAGTGAGNTCCGGGGCGGTTGGTTTAGGGCGTCAGAAGTTGGGTTTGTTTCCNCCCTTGTCTGTGGCCGAGAAGCAGGCTTGCGCCTCAGTGGGGCAAAGCCTTCTTATTGAACGATACAGCCGGCTCTTCGAGCCTCTTGGCCTGTTTGTTGGCCAGGTCCTGGTCGCTTCCGAGGATCTGTCTCGACGGATCACCTATACGAATTTAGCGAACACCTTTAATGAACTCGTTAAGCGGCGCGTGGTGCCAATTTTAAATGAAAACGACGCAATTAGCTCAGAAGAGCTTTCGACCTACCGCGAAGCAAGGACTAAAAGCTTCGGTGATAACGATAAGTTGTCGGCTTTAATTGCGGCAAAGCTTGAGGCCGACTTGCTGATGATCTTTACNGATGTTGATGGTGTTTATACGGATAACCCATTTAAGAATCCAGAGGCGCGACGCTTAAATCATGTCACGGAGCTATCTCAGTTGGATGAAGTGAAATTGCAGGGCTCTTCGAATAGTGGTCGGGGAGGAATGCACGGGAAGCTTCTGGCTGCTCGCACNGCCAGTCTTTGTGGTGTGAAAACCGTCATTGCAAAAGGGACCGATGTAGATGCCATGAAAGCTCTGTTTCAAGATATCGGCCAGGGCATACAAAGNGCTTATGGGACNTGGGTAGACGCGACTCAGAANCCGTCAGCGAAAAAAGCCTGGTTGCGGTTTGCGGGGGCTCATGGTCGTGTTGTTGTTAATGCTGGGGCCGTTAAAGCTTTGNAGAATCATGGTGCTAGTCTGTTNGCNACCGGTGTNGTNGATGTTGAAGGTGANTTTTTGAAGGGGGATCTNGTCAGCGTTGTAGACGAGTCCGGTGAAGAAATTGCCCGTGGCCAGGCTGAGTTTTCGTCNGATCGATTAAGACATTTAATGGGAAAAGGGAAAGAAAGCCTGCAAGGCCTTCTAAATAGTGAAGAAAAAGATGAAGCCATACACCGCAGTCACATGGCTTTGATCGTGAAAGGTCAAGATGATTGAACAAGTAAATGAACGTGTCGAGTTGGCGAAGTCAGCCTTTTTGAAGACGATGAAGCTTCCTTTAGAGCGACGAAACGCCATGCTTGAATGCTTTGCCGAGCTGGTCGAAGAGCANAGTGANTTCNTGCTGACAGCCAACGCGAAGGATCTAGAGGAACAAGAAGGGAAGATTTCCCCTCAGCTGTACCAGCGCTTGAAGTTGTCCTCAGAAAAAATCGAAACCTTGGTGTCTGGTATTCGTAGCTTGGCCAAGATGCCCGATCCGATTGGTCAGAAAAAATTGAAGCGNCAGTTAAGTGATGGCTTGGTCTTAGAGCAAAAGACAGTCCCNTTGGGTGTNCTTGCGATCATTTTTGAATCCCGGCCAGATGTGATTCCTCAAATTTTATCTTTGGTTTTGAAGTCCGGTAATGTGGCTTTGCTCAAAGGCGGCAAAGAGGCCTTGCATTCGAATCGTGCTTTTATTGAGTTAGCGTTNATGATGACCAATGAATTTGATGATTTACCTAAGGGCTGGGCTCAGTTGCTAGAGTCCCGGCAGGACGTGGCGGATTTACTGAATCAACACGGAAANATCGATTTAATTATTCCTCGTGGTGGAAATCAGTTGGTTCAGTATGTCATGANCAACACTAAGATTCCTGTGTTGGGACACGCCGANGGCATTTGCCATGCNTATGTCTCCGAGTCCGCAGTGGTTGAAAAGGCCTTGCCATTGATTNACGACTCGAAAGCTCAATACCCCTCAGCCTGCAANNCNCTCGAGACNCTTCTTATCCATAAGTCGAAAGCCAAGTCCTTNTTAGCAGCGATGAAAGACGCTCCGAATTTTAAAAGGTTTCAGTACTTTGGGGATGTCGCTGCCATGGC
>NYZX01000080.1 GCA_002686065.1 Pseudobdellovibrionaceae bacterium
AAAACCGGTATAAACAGCAACATCGATGCCAAGAATCACAAAATCACGGAGGGGACCAGCCCCAAAATCTGACGACTTTACGTACAGATGCCCTTAATTGTTCGCCACCAGATCGCCTCAGTCTTCAATCCCTGGGCGCTTCGAAAAACCGGCTACTCTTGATTTGGCGAGGTCGGAACGGCTCGAAGCGGATCTGACAGAAACCAAGTTCCACTTAGCTGCTGGCTAAAGACCTGCCGACATTTAAAACTCGCCTGCGATTTCCGACGAAAAACGGAAGTCAGCTGACTCCATTTCAATCGCCTGACTTTGGATGGAATATTCATATCATAAATCAACATTCCCACATTCAGAGCCACCAGCCCCCAAAAGCCGTGCTCAAGCCAAGGCACTTCAAGCAGATTGAGGTTCTTAAGAAACCCATAAAGAACCGCAAACCCCAAGGCATAGGTACCTGCCCGCTCTGCAGACCAATTTTCTTTCGATTGATTTCGTTTCGATGGAGTTCGAGACGCCAGATACTTATCTATCTGCCAGCGCGCAAAAACACCCATAATAGAATTCACCCAAAAGGTCCCCCAAGACACCACATGGTCCGAATTCCCAAAGCTCCAACGAACGGCTTCGTCGGCAGCGATCACCACTAAGCCCGTCATCAAGGAACGCGCGAATGCGATCGGCCAACTGAATATCGGGTCATAGCCAACCTTGACGTGGCCGTTTTCTTCAATCGAAACCACTCGCCCCTGATTGGAGGTCTCTTGGATACTTCGAACAAAAACTTGGTTATAGTAAATCCATACAGTAAAAGCCAAGGTCGTGACGACACTTCGAGCTGTAACTTCATTAAGCCCAAGATAGACACCTAGATCTTGAACTCCGTGAACCTCTTGAAAGTAAATCGTCGCAACCATAGATGCCGCAGACAAACCACCTAGCCACTTGGCCTTTTTTAGATCCCCGGCTCGCGTTTTGGCATCAACATCGGTCTTGACCCAGAAAGTAAAACCTTCTGGGATATGAAAAGCATAATCAATAAGCCGCTTGAGGTTTTGATTAAAGCGACCAACAAACGTCTTCGTCGCCCGAAGCTTATGTGAGACGGACCGAAACAGATTAGCCCCAACAGGAACGGAGCCAGCCCCCCCTTGAGCAATGGCTTTTCGGTTCTGCTCCATGAAGTCCCAGTGCTCGAAAAGCGCTTTATCGGTCACGTCTTCTTTTGGAAGCTGAGACAAAGCATCTTCGGAGGTCACCAGGTTCACCTTGGTAAATACACCCTTCTGTGACAGCTGCACTAACACCAGCTCCAGGTTATTTGGGATTTTTTCTCCGAAATGAACAACTGGAAGAGGATTTTCTTTGGATCCTAGCGGCGCGTCTTCTGTCGAATACTCTTTTTCACTTAGAGCCAATTCGAGGTTTAGTTTTTCAATCAGCCCGTCCGCAAAGGCCATCGCCTGTTGAGGGCTAGTCACCGATAGGATGAGATCGTCGTCAGCCTGACTAGCTAGCGAGATAAAAACGAACAAAACGCTGAGTCCTATTTTAATCAGTTTCAACCGGTGTTCCTTCGTCAATCATTGAAATTATTTAATTGAAGCTATCATAGGTTCCGTGCCTTAAAGGACGATTTCAGCCAACAGGAAGAAGTTACGAAGCTGTCAATGGGATCGACAACCCCTCCTTGTGTATGGATCTTCAAAAGCTAGAAACATTTCAATAGAACACCAACCAAGACCATTCAGTTCGTACTGAACAGGTACCGCAATTGCAGCCATCAAAGGATCCGACTCTGGTTTTTGAAAAAGGTCTTAACGTGCTTCCCAAGATTTTAATGGCCCTAGCTATCCTTAGCCAAGCTCAAGCCGCTTTCGCTGCAAGAAGCTGCCCCTCGATCTTTCACGCGACCGAACCATCTTACTTTGTCGAAAACTACAAACAGATCCATGGCGAAATCCAAAACGGGGTTCCTACATGCTGGCTACACGCAACCGTTAAAATGCTTGAAGCCTTTAGCCGAAGCCGGACCGGACAATACCGTCAGATATCAGTGGAGCACCTTTATCTAGCAAACCTGGTCGATCGTATTCAAGAAGGCTCTGTCAGGTCACGCAGAGATCTGTTTTCTCAGGGAACGATCCTTCACGCTTTGGTCTCCAGTCGGAACCATGGCATCGCTCTAAAATCTGAACACCACGACCCTGGCGCCTTTTTCAACCCCGCTCGATATACCGACCGGGTTTGGAGTCGTCTTTCTGAGGTTAGAGGGACAAAAAGCCAATCAACCCCTTATGGCTGGATGCTCCCTCTTATGACCAATCCCTTCCTAACTAGTGGAAATACGGGCACAACCAACAACGCGAACGCGGCCTCTGAAGGAAGTTTATATCTGGCAACGGAACTGGTGTGGAAGCAGCAGGATGCCAGCGCGATCAAGCAGCGCTCCCTTGAGACCGCAGACCAGCTACTTGGTGACTACCACATCGAAGCCGTACTGGTAGTAGGGGTAGCCCCGAGCCCTATGACTCAAAAGCGCCTATCTATGGGCCTCCCCATTGAGTTCCATTTTGTACGCACCCACCAAGAAGCCCTATCACTTCTAAAGAATCGAATTCTGGACAATCAAATGCCGGCCCTTACGGTAAGNCAAGGCCGAGGAACACACTCCGTCAATGCCGTGGGNTACCACAGTGATCCAAGCACTGGACAGATCGAAACCCTGACTGTGCTAGACAGCGATAATCAGCGTCAAAACTGGNACGGAAAGAAACACCGANAAATGGGGGCAGATGANCTTAGAGGGCTAGCTTANTTTATAAGCCTGAAGGAAACACAGCCCGCAGACTAGCGAGCTGCTTAGCCCCAATGGAAGTCCCGCGAGAGACTAGCCGTCGCGGTGAATAAGGTGAAAACCGAATTGGGTTTTTACTGGACCTGAAGTCTGCCCCACTTCTAATTCAAATGCGGCATCTTCAAATGGCTTAACCATCTGTCCACGGCCAAATCGACCTAAGGCTCCGCCTTGTCGACCTGATGGGCACTTTGAAAACTTCGCAGCAAGATCTTCGAAAGACTCACCTTCACCGATTTTTTTAATCAAGTCTTGAGCTTCGTGTTCGTGTTCTACAAGAATGTGCTTTGCACTAATATCACTCATGAAATTCTCCTTCATTTGACCTTTAGAAATATCACAGCCCAGCTCGTGGGTCACTTTTTGTAATCACGCGGTGCCCGGCAAAGACCTCGCCATCAGTGAAAATGGGCGATGATCTTCTTTGATGCCTGCCGAAACTGCTTTAACTGATCTGGTTGAGGCTCATTACGGCCATAGTAGGTCGAAACAAAACGTTCGCTGACCGTTCGAAAGTCGCCTTCTATGTAGTTCCAGCTATCGCGAACGCGCCGCTGGTAGATCGAAACGGGCTCGAAACTAGGCCTCTCAAACTCGACGGCGGCTAGGATTTTTTCCATGGCACGATAGGTCTCGATCACCTCTTCTCTAGGGGCTAACTTCTTGGACTTCAATCCCATTAAGGCTTGTCGAATCTGCATTAGCTGCTGATGAGTCAACGTGTGCTGACGAATTTCATCCAAATTGTCACGACGATCAACGCGACTTAAGAAACGAATCACCCCATACAAAATTAATACGACTAAGCCAGCCAGCACCCAGAACATGACACTTTTCAACTGAGAAATCATTTGCTCACGTTTTCTTTTATTAGGATCTTTCGGTGTCGCGTCCTCTTTTTCCATTTCCGGTGGAACTGGGGGTTCAAAGGATTCTTCCTCTGACTTTTCTTCGTCCTGCTTCAGCTTCTCTTCCTTTTTCTTTTGAAGCTCGTCTTTTTCTTTGGCTTCTGCCTTCTTCTTCTCCTCTGTCTTTTTAACCGCTTGATCCAGCTTTGCTAATTCGTTGGATTCTTGAGGCGACAAAGCTTCCGACTCGGACTTCAATTTTAACTCGTTACGGCGTCGTTCCTGTTCAGACTCGTATATAGCTAGCCCAACATCCTTCTTCATCTCCAAGGCCACACGCTCGGCTTTTTTTGAAGCGGAAGCCTCAACTTGATGTTTTTTGCGTTTCTTAACTTCAAACTCCCACTTCATGATACCGATCGCATTTTCAATCGCTTCGGGGTTTTCAAACTCCGGCAACTCACCAAAGCTTGGAAGATAGTTGATCACATTAGACTTTCGCGTTTGACCGGCCTCCTCATCTAAATCTTCAGTCTCTGCCAGCTGCTCGGCGGCGTACTCAGCCGCAGCTAAACGATTGACCACCTGATCGATTTCCAAGTCTGTCAGCGCATCACCCTCTGGGTCGGGCAAGCGCCCCTGCCCTAACTTTTGCTTCAACAAAGAATACTGCTCGGCTTGAGCTTTCCGTTGCTCTTTTATTTTCCCCACCTGAGGCGATAACCCCTCCAGCTCCAAGGCCTCATCCTCAGTCAACTGACCTTCGCCCTGTTTTGTTTTTAACTCGCTATACCGCCCGTGGAGTCTTTCAAATTCTAATTGCTCTTGAACACGAGCGTCGCGCTCGTCATCAAGCGCCTGCTTTTCCGCCTGAACATCCATCAGCTTCTTCTGTGCCTGCGCTAACTGATCCGTTTTTTGTAGCTCGGTCGCACGAAGCGACTCTATTTGCTCTTCGGAAAGCTGGCCCGAAGTTTCCGCGACCTCAAGGTTGTGGCTGACCTCACCGACTTCTACAACCTTTTCACGAACCTCAGCCTGAGCCCGGGTCACTTCTTCCGCTAAACCAAGTTCTCGACGACCAGCTCGCCGCTCAAGCTCTTTCAAAATGTTTTCGTTCTGTTGACGCCTTTTATTGATCGCTGCGACTTCGCGCGCCAAACGAGCAAGCTCTTTCAACTCATCGTTATNTAAAGACTCACCTTNTGCTCGACGCTGATACAACTCGTTGTATCGCCGAATCGNTCGTTGCTGAGCCAGCCCTTGCTGAAGAAGCTCGTCTCTTTCAGCTTCCAAATAAAGCTGCTCGGCCAACAATCGTTCTTTTTCATGGGCTAGGTTTTTAAGCTGCTCGATTTGATCCGCTTTTATACTTTCTAATCGCGCCTGCTCTTGGTTTTTTTCGGACACGGCCGTCTTTTTAAGTTGGTCTTGAAGCAGCTCAGTTGACGCAATCTCCTTAGCCAGTCCGTCCATTTTCAACTCAACTTCACGAACAGAATCTTTCGCTGTCATGGCCCCCAGCGCCTGTTTTTCCTTTAACTTCTGAGCCTCTTGGCGACGATGATTCTCTTTCGATTGTATTTCAGCCAATTGCCTTTGCAGATTATCCAGAGCCTTTTTTTCGGCGGCCGACAACCCTGTTGCGGTCTTAGACTTTTCGAGTAGCTGTTGCTCCTGCGCTTTTTTCTTCAGTTCCTGTTTTTTTTCGCTGATCAAAACGTCTCGACCAAAGGACTCGGCTTCAGCAACTTCTTTTGCGTCTTGCTCTTTTTCGGCTAACTCTTTAAAACGCTGCTCCTGCTCTTTTTTACGAACCTCAAGCTCAGCCAACTTTTGACGATCTTCGATCGTCGCTTTTCCAGCAGCAACTAACTGACGAAGCCTGATCATCTCAGCCTGAGCCTCGGCTATAGACCCCGCGACATCGTCTTTTTGTAGCTCCGCTAAGCGGGCGCGATCTTCCGGAGCTAAGGCCAAGTCTTCTTGCCTCCCAGCTTCATCGTCTCCCTCGCCATCATCAAGACGAAGCTCTTCCTTCATTTGCTTTAATTGCCTCTGAAGATCGATCAACTGCTGCTGTTCACTCGCCGTCAAACCACCCGAGCTTTCCTCTTTTTTAAGCTGAAGCTCACGCAGACGCGATTCGACCTTGGCAAGTTCGATTTCCGCTTCTTCTTTTTTAATTTCCTCAAGACGTTGCTTCTCTCGCTCGGTCGCTTGCCCAAAGGCCACCTTCTGCTCGAGGCGGACCTTTTCAGACTGCCTTTTCTCTTGATCCTTGGTGGCCTTTTCAACTTTATCAGCAAGGTCACGAAGATCCCTCGCCTCATTAAGGCTCAGCTGACGAGTTCGCTCTTTTTTACGCTTTAAAGCCTCAAGGCGCTTCTTTTGCTCTTCGGCNGCCTTTTCCTCTTCCAGCTTTTTCTGTCTTTCAGCTTCAGCCTGCCGCTCTTTTTCTTTTTTCAGTTCTTCAGCCTTCGCCTGCCGCTCGGCCTCCTGCTTCTGCAACTCGGCCAACTCTTTTCGCCGTAAATCCTGAGCCTCTGCACGCCCCAATGCCGAAACATCCTTATACTTTTTTAACTCTTGAAGGCTTTGATCCAGTTCTTCTGGGGCTGGGGGGACCTGAACTCCTAAACGACGCTGAAGATCCTCAGCCACTTCTTTTTTTCGATCCTCGGAAAGGCTTTCCGGAGATTCCCACTCATCACCCTCTAGTCCTGTCGCTGCAGCGACTTCCGCCACATCCGTCTTTCTAGAGCGAGCCACTTGATCTTCGCTTAAGCCAAGTCGACGCAATGCCAACTGCTCACTTTCGGTGGGAGGTTGGTTTAACTGCTGCGCTTCCTTCTGAGCTTGTTGAAACTCGGCCTTAGCTGACTCGATGTCTTCAAAAGTGGCATCTCGATACTTTGACATCTCACGCAATAGCTTTTCGAATTTCGCGCGATCCTCGTTACCCATAGTCCCTGAAGAGCGCCCCAAAGACGCCATATACTTTTTATGCAGATCTTTTAAGCGCCGATCGGGCAAGTGTTCTTTATCTGAAATCTTCTGCCACTCGGGCCCAGTCAGCCCCAGCTCCTGTGCCTGTTCAGCCAATTCATAGCGCTGCATTTCCGGCGAGGAAGAATCCGGCTTTTTTCGCCCGGGAAGCATTTCGTTGACCGCATCCGTTTCTTGCTGAGTCACATCCATCGGCAAACGGTGCTTTAGCTGATCTGGAGTCAAAGCCTTGACCCCTTGAGCCCCCAAGCCCTCTCCTTTATGCTTTGCCCGACTGCCCAGCCCCGCATTAAACTGACCTTTTGGCTCAGGCGCTTTACCAAGAACATAGTCAGCCACACCTTTTGCTAATCGTTCGGTGACTGTTAAATTATCTTCACGCTCATCAAGGCGAGGAAGCAAGATCTCTAATGACGCATAAATGGTCGTCAATAGAATCATCGGCATGATCGCACTTCGAAACAGCCGCCGGAATTTCAACTGACGAACCTTCGACCTTTCTTGGCGAAGATCTTCAAATTCCATCCTTAGGCCATCTTCAAACACCCGAGTCGCAAAATACAAAAGCGTATAAACTCCGAAGAATAAATAATTCCGACTGTCTCCGCCTAAATGGACAATCGCAGCGACGAAAAACCCTAGGTTCAAAGAGATATGAAGATGTCGATAGAAGTTTGCAAATATTAAATGTGACAGCTGTATCGCAAAGGCGAAGTAGTACCACTTGATACTTATTCCTGTAATAAACAGGGTCGACACCACAATCAAAGGAAGGAGCAGAAAATAGATCGCCCTTGATATTTTATAAGCCCTAGACGCAACGATCTCGGAAAGGATTTGCGCCTCACCAGGAATATCGTCCTGATCCTCGATTTTATCGCCAAAAAGAAAAATGTAGACCGTATTATGGCGCCAGTGATTTCGAACCCAATCATAGACAAAGTACCGACTATCCCAAAGGAACTGCCTCATCAGCAGAATAAAAACCAGCCAGGCCGACAAAGACAAGCCAAGCTTCGGCTGCTGCTCTAATTGAACGGAAAAGAATAAAAACGCCTGAGATACAGCGAAACAAACAATATAGGGTCGAAACCCCTTGAAACGCGAGATCTTTACGACGCCCTTCATAGCACCGTATCCTCAAAGACTTTAAACTTCTCTGAAAGCTTTTCCCCAAAACGCAATAAATGAGTTTTAATCCCTATCACTTCTAGATCGTAACGAATCTCACGCTGGGACTTAATCCCAGACAATGGAACGGCCGGAACCCATTCCAAGCGAGACTTGTAATGGTCGTAAAACGAGCGAGCATCCAGCAAAAACACATGGACATTCACTCCACGGGTCTTCAAAAAAAATAAAACCTCTTTGTTAGCTTCAAAATGGTCGTCAAGATCTGTCGTCACATAGATCAAGGTTGAAAAAGCAGGAACCCAGTCTCGGTAAACCGAAAGAACCGGTTTATGTCGAGCCTCACCGTAGGCCCCCTCAATTAAAAGGTCATCCCTGTCGGACTCGAGGAGCTCACGAATGTTCGGCAAGGCTTGAGTCAATTTACGAGAGATCTCATGTAAATGAGCTTCACCTTTGTTAAAATCAATGTGAAACGAATTCGTCAAAACCTGAACTTCGTTCCCCACATCAATCTGCTGAGACATCAAACTAAGAGTCAGGTCTTTGGCATACTCCCAAGTCGACTCGGATTGCGAGCCCAAGTGCAAACGAGGATCCAAGTTTAAAACAAAGCTCACCGATGTGTTCACTGACTTTTCAAATTCTTTGACGACAAGCCCTTGCCCCCGCGCACTGGCGGTCCAAGAGATATGTCGCAAGGAATCCCCAGGACGATACTCTCGAAGCCCAGAAAAGTTGACACTTTCACCCTGCTCAAGGATTTCATAAAGTCCGTATTGATGATTTTGCTTTCGCCCAGTCAACGGCAATAGCCCTACGGGCTGGATTTTGGGGTAAACTTGAATTTCGTGGATATCAGTAAGGGTGGTCGTAAACTCGAACAATCGCAACGGGTCGGTCATGGTCACCCGCAATGGCCCCACTGAATGGTGCCCCATACCGCCATCGCAAAATCGCCGATAACCAAGGCTCATTTTTGATCGAGCCGCAAATTTTTTGTCGAAACTAAAATCAATTCGAGTCTTGGTCGACAAACTGATCGAATCAGATATGGTAAAATCGTAAAGATCAAACCGTGAGGCATTGTAGATATCAAACTTAACGCGAATTTCTTCTAGCTCAATCAGGCTATCGGGCAAAGAAACGCGCTTGATATGAATTCCTTTTGCGATAGACCTTAAGGTCAGNTACTGAACAAGGTAGTAGCAAATCAGGGTCAAGCCCAAGATCATTAAGCCGCGCGACCAGATCAAACCAATCAAAAAGAAAACCGGACCGGCTGCTAACAAAGCAAATCGTACATCAAACAGATGGCGATTCACAAAGTAGGACGGAAAACTAAAACGTTGGTATTCCCCCAAAGGAGAATCAAACAACAGGTCCTTAAGTGGCCGGGCTTTGACTTCTATCACTCGAAGCCCGTTGGGACCTTAATGGATTCCATGATCTCTTGTAAAACCTCAGCCCCCGACTTTCCAGCCAATTTTGCTTCAGCCGTCAGGACCAACCGGTGAGCCAACACGGGAACAGCTAGCTCATAAACCAACTGAGGACGAACAAAGTCTTCTCCGCGAATCAANGCCATGGACTGGCAGGCACGAGACCAGGCCAGACTGGCTCGCGGACTGGCCCCAAGGTTAATTTCACCATGATTTCGAGTTCCCTCGACGATATCCATCAAGTAACGAAGAACTTCATCCCGCAAAGCCACCCTTGCNACTTGNTGAGAAACCCATTGCAGACGCTCGTGCGANTCGACAGCCTGAAGCCCCTGNATGGGATGCTGTTCATTTTGCGAACGAATGACATTGAATTCATGCTCGTAACCTGGGTAGCCCATACTGATTTTCATCATAAAACGATCCAACTGGGCCTCTGGAAGCACAAAAGTCCCTAGTTGGTCCACCGGGTTCTGTGTGGCGATGGTAAAAAACAAATCATCCAAGCGCCGAGTCGTTCCCTCGGTTGAAACCTGTCTTTCACTCATGGCTTCTAGCAGAGCCGACTGAGTCCTTGGCGTCGCACGGTTAATTTCATCGGCAAGGAGAATGCTGGTAAAAATGGGCCCTGGATTAAACTCGAAGACTTGNTGCTTCTGATTGTAAATCGAGGTTCCGGTGATATCAGATGGCAATAGATCTGGCGTAAACTGCACTCGCTTGAAATCAACATGTGCTGACTTAGCGAGGGTCCTGGCAAGAATTGTCTTTCCAACTCCGGGAACGTCCTCAAGAAGAACATGCCCTCCGGCCATCCAGCAGCAAACCACCTGCTCGATTCGATCCTGCTTACCAAGGATCACTTGTTGGACGTTGTTAATCACTCTATGAAGTATTTCTTGTGCCTGTTCGATCATAGGTTAAGGCTGCCAAAAAGGCCCTTTTTGTGCAATCTTTTCAGCTGAACTGCCGCTTTCTGCCAAACAGTGTTATCGGAATTTACCAGGAGCCAAATATGAGAATCCTTTTTGTTTTGATAAGTATGGTCTTTTTCACCTCAGCCTCACAAGCAGGGCTCACCGATCAATACATCGGTGATTACAGTTTGACGCAAGATGATGGGCATAATCACCTCTGCCAAACCAATGTGCGGATNTACACCAGCGCAGATTATGACGAGGGCGTTCACTGNAGAAACCAAACCCCTGATGCCCGAGGAAGCAAATACAACCTTTGCCAATTGGGCTGGTTTTGGAAGACACTTTATGAAAACGCCCCCCTGCCCGACGAAGTACGGCCCATTAGCCGCATCAATTATCACAGCTTTAAATATCTGATGAAATATCGCCTCAGTGGATACATCGAACTAACGACCATCAAAAGCGTCAGCGGACACAGCCTAAAATATGGCGAATGGGAACAGACAACCCGACTGACAGCGATTATTAAACGCACTGAAGACGANGGCATCACAATTGATCACTATGATTCTGGNTCCAAAAAGGCCGTTTGCCACTACCAAAGAAGGTAGAGATTAAAGCACCCGTCCACGGTGAAATCCTGTCATACGACCACTTTCCGAGTGGTCGTATCCCAGCACCTGAACGTCGATTTCCTGCCCAACGGGCAAAGACTCAGCCCCCTCAAGTAATACAGTCCAATAGTCCCTTGTAACGACACGAGGTGATCGCCCCTTGATAACCAAACCTTTTTTAGTTCGGCCGATCTGCTGAAGGGCCTGAATCGCATAGCGATCAGAACTGAGCTCACGTAATCGACGCGAGCGTTCCTTAATGACTTCTGGACGGTTTTTTTGAGGGTACCTGACCGCATAGGTCCCAGGGCGTTCGCTATAGGGAAAAACATGAATTCGAGTCCAAGCCAAGGACTGGAGCCGCTGATAGGTCTCTTCGAAATCACTTTCAGTCTCGGTTGGAAACCCCACAATCACGTCCATACCGACGAAGGCGCCTGGAATCTTGTTTTCGATTTGTTGCAAACTGAATTCGACATCCTTCGCACTATATTGCCGCTTCATATCAGATAGAACTTTGGTTGTTGCACTTTGAATACTCATATGAAAATGAGCACACATCCTAGGGTCTTGATAAAGCTCGATCAAGCGTGGCGTTAATTCGACAGGCTCTAGGCTGGACAACCGAAAGCGCTGAACATCTGTCCGAAGAAGCAACTGCTCGATCAGATCTTCCAATCCACGAGCATTCTCTTTTCCGAAGAACTCATCGGAATAATCCCCGATGTGGACCCCTGTCAAAACCACCTCTCGGACACCTTGCGAATACAACTGCTGAACCCGCTGTACCAGCTCGTCGATTTCAATACTTCGCGATTTTCCACGCGCAAAAGGAATCACACAATAGGTGCAAAAACTATTGCAACCATCTTGAATTTTTAAAAAGCTACGGGTGTGATCTTTTTCCACTCCACCACCAGCTTCGAGGTCTTCTTTTTTAAAAATATTCGACTTAAAGGTCTTTTCCGTCAGCTGGTTATTTAGTGATTTTTGAATCAGATCTTCCAGCTCGCCCTTATGGGAATTCGCCACCACGAGATCAGCCCCTGGGAGGTCGGCAAACTGTTCGGTGTCCACCTGGGCCGCACAACCTGTGACGACCACTTTTGCCAAGGGGTTTTTAACTTTTAAACGACGAATCTGACGAACAGCCTCTTTAGTCGCTTCTGCGGTGACAGCGCAAGTATTCAGGATATGAACCTGAGGTTGATCCTGATCCACAACAAAGCCGCTTCCGCCTAAACGATTTTGCAGCAAACCCGAGTCATAACTATTGACCTTACAGCCGTAGGTATGAATTTGATAACTGATCTTTTCGTCGGTCGATTTATCTATACGATCCAAGCGCCACCCACCAACTGTTGATCACGATACATGACGGCCGCCTGACCAGGAGTCACAGACCGCTGTGGCTCTGTGAACTGAAAGACCATCCGCCCTTCTTTTTTTTCAACGACTTTCGCCGTAGCTCCTTTGTGCTGGAAACGAATTTTCACACGCAACTCGTCACCAACATCCACCTGATCCAAAAAGTGTGGATCACGTACTACGACTTCATTGGAATACAAGTGCTCCTCGTAGCCCAAAAAGACATCATGAGTTTCTGGGTCGATCTTCACAACATACAAGGGCTTTTCGTCGAAAACGCCTAAGCCTTTTCGCTGCCCGTAAGTAAACCGGTGGATCCCCTCATGCTCCCCAAGAATTCGACCATCCGAAAAGCGTCGCAATAAGCCCGGCCTCATATCGTCGGCCGTTGAGTGAGCTTCGACAAAATCTTTATAGTCATTCTTTCCGATAAAACAGATCCCCGTCGAATCCTTTTTCTTCGCCACAGGAAGACCTTTTTCTTCCGCATAGGACCGAAGCTTTGGCTTTTCCCAGTCGCCAACCGGAAACAAAAGCTTGGGCACAATCTCTGGCTTAATCGTAAACAAGAAATAGGTCTGATCTTTCCAGTCATCACGACTGGTTATGATCACCGGCGCCCCCGTCTTTGTGCTGGCCCCAACTTTTGCATAATGCCCCGTCGCTAGGTAATCACAATCGAGCTCATACATCTTTTTGACGAGGTGATCGAACTTCAAAAAGGTATTACAGTTCACACAAGGAATCGGCGTTCGCCCTTCCAAATAGCTACCAACAAAGTCGTCAATAACGGTTTCTTTAAACTTTGACTCGCAGTTGATCACGTAAAAAGGAATCCCTAGTACGTCACAGACAGCCCGAGCATCATCCACATCGATACTCGAACAACAAGTCCCGTTACCCGACTCGATATCACACTGGTTGGCCGAATAATCCCATACCTGCATCGTCACTCCGACGACGTCGTAACCTTGCTCAACCAATAAAGCGGCTGCCGCCGACGAATCGACTCCACCACTCATTGCCAATAAGACTCTTGGTTTTTTAGACATACTGACCCTCTTGATCTAACGATCTTAATCGATTTGTCACTTCAACAAGCGCTTCGACAAAGGCATCGATCTGTTCCTTCGTCGTCCCCCAGCCCAATCCAACACGTAATGAACTTTGGGCCTCGGCGCGCGACAAGCCCATGGCAAGCAAAACAGGCGAAGGTTCTGGGTTTCCACTGGAACAAGCAGCCCCCGTGCTGACAGCGAACCCTTTTAAATCCAAGTTCATTAGCAGGGATTCACCATCAACCCCAGGAATGATCGCACTTGTCGTATTTGGCAAACGCGCTGACTGCTCACCGTTGATTAACACACCCTCGATACGCGCTTTCATTTGCGCCTCAAGGTCGTCCCTAAGAACCTTCATCTCACCCAGGTGCTTCAATATATCTGATTTGTATTCAGACATTTTCGCCAAGGCGGCAATGGCAAGAATGTTTTCGGTTCCCGCCCGGCGTCCTCGCTCTTGGCCACCACCTTGAATCAGACTTTCAAGAACCAAACCGGTTCGACAAAACAAGACACCGCAACCTTTCAGCGCATAGAATTTATGAGCCGAAAAACTGGCAAAATCGACGTCCAGTTCCTTGATATTGAACTCCGCCTTACCAAGAGCCTGAACCATATCGCAATGAAATAAAGCCCCGACCCCGTGAACAAGGTCTGCGATTTCACGAACGGGATAGATATTTCCGGTCTCGTTATTTGCATACATGACCGACACCAAAGCAACGCTTTCATCCAACAGGGACTTCAAAGCCTCCATGTCGATACGACCGCAGCGAAGCACAGGAATGGTTTGAACATCAAAACCCAGCCGAGCGGCCAACTGCATCGCTTGAACAACGCTTGGATGCTCAACGGCAGAGTACAGAAGCTTTTTTCGTCCTTCAATTTTGGCCGCCTTTAGCTGGCCGGTTTGCAAAGCATGAAGAACGCCTTGGATAGCTAGGTTATTACTTTCGCTTCCACCGCTGGTAAAGATCAGTTCAAGAGGGTGCGATCCAATCAGGTCAGCAAATTGTTTTCTTGCATCACGAAGAACAGACTTCGGACCTCGGCCCGCTAAATGTATGGAACTGGGATTGCCCCAGTGGCGAGACCACTCGGGTATGGAATCAAATACAGACTGGGCTAAAGGCGTGGTCGCATTATGATCCAAATAGATGATGTTTTCCTGCGTCAGGGTGAAGGCCTGCGTTTTCATGGTGCCTGGACTATAGCATAGCTTGGTGCGTCGCTGAAAGTCGTAAAACCTGGCATTTCTTTAAGTTTTCCCGCTTAAACTCCGATTTTTTACCAATGAAGGACAAAGCGCCTAAGTGGCTAGAACACCTTAGTATCCCCAGCTCGAAATATGAGGCCTGGAAGCAGTCGTCAAATGGCGATGAATCGGTGTTAGCCTATGCCCTGAAAAAGGGGCTTGTAGACGAGGCCGCTTACCTGAAATGGGCCCGAAATCACTACGAACTCCCAAGCTTAAAACCTGACTACTTCAACGAGGACCCTGACTTTGAATTTTGGGGTCAAATTCGCACGGTTTCTAACTGGGGACCTCACATGGTCCCTCTTTGTGAGTGGGACGGCCATGTCTTTGTCGCCTGCCTAGAACCCGACCCCGATATTCACTGGAGCTTTCCGGTTCAATACGTCCTTGCTCCTCAATCAGGCCTTGAAACTCTTTGGCAAAACCTGAGCTTCTACGATGAAAAATCCTTTACGGGGATTCCGCCGATTCCTTCAGACCAAGCACCGGCCATTGAAACAGAAGACAGCCAAGGAGCTCCGCCACCACCGGTAGCATCTGAACCAAAAGAGGCCGCCCCCGTTTCGGCCGGAGCCAAAGTCATCCCACTGGGAGGACCTCCACCACTTCGGACCCCAACCGGACCAGTGGCTCCCGTGGAGCCAGCCGTCGTTGCGGAAGCCCCTGCCCCAGCCTCAGTCCCGG
>NYZX01000081.1 GCA_002686065.1 Pseudobdellovibrionaceae bacterium
CTTGATCTTTGAGCAATCCTATACCGACGGCGAGTTTCAAANCTTCCGCAATGAGTTTGCCACAGCCATCGAANANNTNTCTGTGTTGGGNTCCGACAAAGAACAGGGCCTGTGCTCGCTTTGGCGAAGTGCACAGAAAAACCTAAAAGATCATTCTGGCGCTTTCCACGCCTACGTTGTTGCCACAAACGAAGATGATGCAACAACTTTAGATTCTTGTCCCTTAGAGTCTGTCCGCGACTATGTCGCTGTTGCCAGCAACCCCTTACAGGCTGGCTGTAGCGCTGAAGAAAAAGCNAACGGCAGCTGTGTCTATACCTATAAGTTGACCTATGAAAAAGAAGTCGATCTGGTTCAGCGTTCGCGCTACTACTACCAAACCATTGATCGCATTCGCTATCAAATCGATAACCAAACCGTGACATCATCAGCAAATGCGGACTATCGGGTTGCAACAGACAACTACCGCTTGTATGAAAACCAACGAAAATACACCTACCAGTTTTATGAAAAATACATCGAAGACAATGTTGTTCGTGAAGGTCTTATTGCAAGAACCCGCGATCTGAACGTTGAAAGCGCCCTNTGNCCCGCNGACTCATCGNCCTACCGAAATTGCTCAACAGNCGAAAGAAATCAGCTCGAGTCTTTGCTGTCCGCAGCNAACTCNGGCTTCTTAGGNCTGAACGACGGTGCTGANGCCTGTAAAATCAAATGTACACAAAACTCCAGACGCCTTGTGGCCCAAGCCTCTGTTCCAAGATCTGGCGAAGTCTGTTCATCAACATCGACCGTCAATGANTCCCAATCTTTTTGTGTNTCTAAGATCACTGCGGCTGGTAATGGATCGTCCATTCCTAATAATTACTCTTTTAATTCGTGNGAATCACAGTGCACAAACAGCCAGTTCGACCTACCCGTCACTGTCAGCTACCCTGCGGTCAATGAGTCCAACTGCCCGATTTCCAGCACCTGTGATGCCAATGATAAACAAGCCCTGTATGATGCTAACAAAAATAGCGGNCTAACNGGGTTCACTTCGGTGGATCAAATTGTTAACTGTTCTGTGAGCTCAACCTGCGGAACTGCCGAACGCCAGCAGACCTACTCGATTGACATCACAGATAGCAACTTCAGGTGCCCGACCACTAGTGACCGAGACGCCACCGTCAATAACTACCGCTCGGCCACCTCTGCTGAAATTCAAGCCATTGCCGACAAGCACGGCCTNCCNACNTCNGACATTCGAATCGTGCGAGTNGACTGCTACCAAAACCTTGAAGATGCNAACCGACGCACCGAAAACGTCAGCAGTTGCACCAACTACTCGGATTGCACAAACTCTGAGTTCCTCGATCTTGTCCACGGAGTTCGGAACCACACACATGTCGGCGCCGAAGACAAAGTTTACTGTACCGGAACTTGCGAACAGCAAACCGCCAACACCTGTGAGGTCAGCTCATCCCAAGGGGATATTTGCTCTGATCCGGCAAAGATCGCCAATCTTCAAGCCAACTGCCCCATTTCGGCTACCGCTGTGGAAAGTTGCCAGATCATCCAAGAGCGTTCACCTCAAGAAGTCTTCAACCATCAAGCAGATGGACCTGAATANAAAGTTGACTACGGAACGAACTCGAAAACCGAAGTCACCAGACAGATCCTAGAGCAGCACGGATCAGGCTTCTTTCTTGCTGCCTTTGTAAACCGTCCAGACGAAATCGCAACCTGCCCAACAGCGGCACCAAGCATTGGGCCAGACCAAACCTACACCGATCTCGAAGGACTTCTGGGCTCTTCTGGGGCGAAGACCTTTTCAAACTGTGATTCCAGCTATCAACCCGCCCTGGATGTGGTTTTTGATCAAATTCAAAATCTTGTAAACAGCATCTACGTGGTCGACCAGTTGGTTGTAGGCCGAGATCGTGTTTACTCGGTCGTGGTCCAATACGCCGACGGACACCAACTTGAAGTACCAAAATCGATGTATCGGGAAGAAGGGCAAAACGTGGTCTTCAATGATCCNTCCATTTTGTTCGAAGCCACTCGGGTCAGTATCGCCATCGCGGTTCCCAAACCCGGGTTTGAACTTTTAGGTTTTGATAAACCCGAAGACGAGTAATCAGTCATCCGGCGGCCTTAGACCTGAAGGTCTTGGGCGCGCTCCGCTAAACCTTGGATCACCGAATGAAAACCTTCGGTGGTCGCAAGCTTTGAAGCTCCAAACCGTGACTGTAAGTGATTTTTAACAGCCGGAATTTTTGAAGTCCCACCCGTCATACAAATGCTATCCACCTGCTCAGCAGACACTCCGGCCTGAGCCAAGACCTCATCCATTTCAACAAAGATTTTATCCATGGCCCAGCGGCTATCATTTAAAAAATCCTGATAATTGAATTCTTCGATCACATCAATGTCGGCTCGCTGAAAACTAAAGCGCGCTTTGGACTGGGAGCAGGCCTGTCTTTTCGCCGATTCTATTTCCTCAAATATCGGAAATCCTAAATTTTCAGAAATCAAACAACTCAGCTGATCAAACATTTGTTCGCTGTTTTTTTCAACGGACGCTTTCCTGACCTCNACCAAAAAGGACTGAATGTCTTGCCGGGNCATTAAGGTGATGTCGGCCGGCGAACTCAAGTGCTCTTTAATNATCGGAGGCATTTCTAATACNTTGTTCGACATAGGCATTTTGTATCGAACTTCCGCTCCAAAATGGTGNGCGATCCGGGACTTCATAATGGATCCGTCCATGGCATCNCCCGCCACAGAGACCCCTCCTAACCCTAAAACATCCTGATCACTAAACCCCGAAGGGCGCAGTCGAATGACAGTAAAATCCGAAGTTCCGCCACCAAGATCCACCACTAAAACCAGTTTTTCAGAATCGATTTGTCGACGATAATCAAAGGCTGCAGCCAANGGCTCGGCAAAAAAAGACACCTGTTTAAAGCCGGCGGCTTCGGCCGCGGNCTGAAGACGCGATTGGGCCANTNGATCCTTATCGGCATCCATTGAAAATCGAGCCGGACGCCCCAACACCACCGACGTCACATCTTCATTAAAGTTCTGGTCGGCCCGCTGTTTCAGCTCACGCAAAAAACGTCCAATGAGATCTTCCAAAGAATAGTGTTTGTTGTTGATGCGAGTGCCCTTAAAGCTTTCCATCGGAAGAAACTTCTTTATCGAGCGCAAAAACCGCCCTTCGCCGTATTCCTCGGAATACTGATCAATGGCTGACTGTCCGAAGCTTGGCTCTCCCCCTAAGGGGTAATACATCAAGCTTCGAAGAATACTTTTTTGCTTTCCCCGAGGGTCGATATCAATTGGCTGGAAGGCCTGACCCTGCTTAGCACCGGCCAGCAGGGTGTTAGACGTTCCAAAATCAATCGCGTAGACGATNTCTGACATCTTATCTCAGTTTACTTTTTTCGGCGGCCCCAAACCCTTTCGATCGAAGNAAGGCCTGAGCTTTCACACATCGACGAGATTCTTGTGAGGAAACTCGAAGTCCTTTGACGACCACGGCCGGAAGGTTTTCTTTGTGCGTAGATGCAAACTTCTGTGCCCGCTCCGCACTTTCCGCATCACACAAGGTCGGCGTCACATAACGGGTAAACCGGCGCAAAAATTGAGGCTCTTGATCCTTCAGCTTTAAAACGTCGACATAAAAACGATCCGCAAACTGCTGATGCAAATCTTCTTGGTTACTTGGAAACAAGCTGGACATCGCTGCATTCAATTCAGCAACACTTTTTCTTTCTTTCAGTTTAACGGCTTCCTCATACCAGGTTGATTTCACCTTCATTTCTGGACGCACGGCTTGGGCACGAATGGCTTCTTTCGCTCCNCGCGTACTTTTATCGCGACGTTGCTCTTTGGCGATCATTTTTTCGCTGCCATCAAAGTCAAACTGGTTCANACGCANGATCACTTCCCAGCGTCGATCTTGATCCATCGCAAATTTTCGCAACTTCACCTTTCCCGACAGAAGTTTCGCCAACTGTCCCAAACCCTTTTCAGTTTCAGCGACATGCTTATAGGCCTCATACCAAGCTGTTTGTAGTTCTGATCCGCCTTTAGCTAAAACAAGTTTATTCCAGATGAACTCTTCAAGCTGGGCNACAATCTTCAAGCGCGCCTCTTGCTCCCCCAAAGTTTTACGCGGCAAATAGCGCTCGGCTCGACGCAGNCTTCTTGTCACTCTTAATAGAATGTCTGCGTTGGTCTCTCCACCAAGGGACTCTAAGGCCAAAGCGATATAATCGGCNGCACTAAAGCGGCCATCAGCGACCATTTCTTCTAGACTGCTCCACAACATCACCCGCACAAAAGAAGATTCGATTTCATTCATCTTGGCAGCCACTTTTTGATTTTTGTTCATCCCCGTCAAAGTGGCCAAAGACACGTCATCTAGAATCTGCTTTTGGAAATCTTCGTCATCATAGTTGGTGTGGACGAGAACAGGACAGGTTCGCCCGATGGCCTGTGGTAAAGCTGTGACGTCTTCGCTGTAGGACACATCAAACACCTGATCGACAGCTAGCTTTTTCCCTTTTTGAACATACAAGGCCACTCGAGTCCGGTGAGGNCGAAACTTTTGGTCTCCCGTTTCACTATGACCNTGTACTAAATCCATTGACGTGACCTTGCCNTTTTCACACTGAAACTTCGGCGTCAACGTATTCAGCCCAGCTGTCTGAAGCCACTGATCCGACCAAGTCTTTAAATCTTTCCCAGACGCCTCGGCAATGGCACCTAGAAAATCCTGCAAAGTCGCGTTTTTAAAAGCATAGGCTTTAAAATAATTTTGCACCCCAGCCCGGAACTGATCTTTTCCTACATAAAAAGACAGCTGCTTTAAGGCCGCCGCNCCTTTTCCGTAAGTGATCCCATCGAAGTTGGCAAAGGCTTGCCCCGTTGAGGCCACCGGCAACTCGATCGGGTGTGTCGTGACCAATTGGTCTTCCCAATAAGCCCAACGCTTATCTGAGGTAAAAAAGTTTTCCCAGGCTTCTTTGAACTCGGTCGCCTCTGCCATGGCTACAAAAGCCATATAAGTCGCAAAAGACTCGTTTANCCAAAGTCCATTCCACCACTTTGGGGACACCAGGTTTCCAAACCACATATGGGCCATTTCATGAAGCACGACTTCCGCATGTCGACGACGCTCTTCACGGGTTTTATCGCCCCGACGAACAAAGCGCTCTTCCGAAAAGGTGACGGCGGCAACGTTTTCCATTGCACCCGAATTNAAATCAGGAACGATCACCTGGTCGTATTTTACAAACGGATACTTGTAGTCAAAGTACTTATTAAAAAAACCAAAGCCTTGTTTGGTGAAGTCCATCCANTCTTTCACTCGTACATATTTTCGGACCGATTGGCGAGCAAACAAACGCAAAGGGATATNGCNGGCCGTATCTTTCCACATATGGTATGGACCTGCNTGAAGCGGGAAAATATAGGTCGCAAAGTTTTTAGAGACCGGGAAGGTCCAAAGCTTCCTGCGATCTTTTAACACATCGACCGATGTTTCCATAGTTGACGTGATCACCTGCCATGAGGCTGGGGCCGTGACCTTCAATAAGTAGTCGGCGCGCAGGTCCGGTTGATCAAAGCACGGAAACATCATATTGGCGTCATAGGGCTCAAAGTCGGTATAGATATAGGCCTTACCATCCGCTTTATCGATGGTGCGATAAAGACCCGATCCCGTGTCGCTAAACTTCTTTTTAAACTTGATGGTGATCTCGTTTAAACCCGCTTCAAGGTTCGCCGCTGGAATGGTAAGGAAATTCTTATTATAAGCCCAGCCTTGAAAGGGTTGACCTAGCTTAAGGACTTCAAGAATTTCACCGTCACGAAAATCGATGGTCAAAGGGTTTGCCACCGAGTTGGTTTGAAAACGGACCGTCGTCACCCCATGGAACTCATCTGAATCCTCTTTGAATTCAAAACTGAGTTCATAGCTAACTTCTGACACGCGCGATTGCCGAAAAAAAGCTTGCCGCTCGCTCAGCTCCCGGGTGTTTTCGCGGGGCTCATAGTTATCCCAATTCGACGTTCGAGACTGGGAACAACCCCAGGCCAATAAAATAGCTACAACAGAGATCGCTAAACGCATCTTCCTCTCCTTTAAAATGCAGAATCAAGTTGTATCAAATTGAGACCCAAGCGCCAAAAGATTCCAGGATTTTTATAGAGAGATCAGGTGTTTACAAAGTAGCGTCTCGTTTAAGGACTCGCCGTTTGTGCAGGACCCATACATCTAACTTCAAGCAAAGGACCAAGGGCCTGGCCAGCCCCTTGCATCATTAAAAGGTGGAGGATCTATGAGCCCAACAGAATTTATCATCTTTCTTTCGACCACCGCATTGGTCGCTNTCAGCATGTACGGCCTACATGCCTTTTTCCAACGCGCTCAACAGAAAACAGAAATCATTCGGNTCAACTTATTGAAAAAAAAGATCTAAATCACCTCGACGCCCTTCCCTTAACATGACATTCAACTGTCTCCGATCTACCATGGCTTCTACCCTGAGGAGATCCTGTGAGACAAATTCTGTGTCGCTATCTGACCCTTTTTGCGGTTCTCAGTTTTACCGCTTGCTCTAAGAATGAAAACAAAGGACCCGGCGGCTTCCCTCCGACCGGAGTGGTCACCTCCAAAGCCGTGATGGCCCCTTTTTGGAAAACCATTCGAACCGTCGGTACAGCCAAAGGAAAAGAGTCGATCTCTCTTTCNGCCGGNGTGACNTCTGTCGTTCATCGAGTTCGATTTAAAGACGGCGAGTTCGTGCGTCGAGGACAGGCGCTTGTTGATTTTGTTGGCTCCACTTTAACAGCCCCATTTTCTGGCCTGGTCGGACTCCGTCAAATCTCACCNGGNGCCGTGATCCAACCAGGTACCGTGATTACGACAATTGATGANATTTCAGAAATCAAGCTGGATTTTAGCCTTCCTGAAACTCAGTTTCGCTACATCGAACCTGAGCTTGAAGTGGTTGCCACTTCAGAGGCCTATCCCGGCGAAGTCTTTCGCGGCAAAGTGCTTAACCGTGACTCGCGAATCCAAACCACCACACGAAGCTTTGCCGTTCGATCCCTGTTTCCCAATGACAAGCAGAAGCTGCGACCGGGGATGCTTTTAAAAATAGAGATTCGCACNGANCAACGATCCAGCCTGGTTATTCCCGAGGAAGCCCTTATCCCAAAAGATGACAAGCAGTTCGTTTACCTGGTCGACAAGGAAAAAACGGCCACTATGACGGCTGTCAAAATTGGCGGTCGACTTCCNGGCTTGGTCGAAATCACATCTGGTTTAAAAGCCGATGACCTCGTTGTCGTCGAAGGNACAAATAAACTGCGTCCGAATTCCAAGGTGAATATTCTTAACGAGCGTCCAACATTGCCAGAAAACGCACCGACGGACGAAAAAAACGCCGGCTAAATTTAAGCGGCAACCAACAAAAAGGAACATTGCGTGCTGATCACAGACACCTGTATTAAGCGTCCTGTTTTTGCCACGGTGATAAGCCTACTTCTTGTCGCCTTTGGCCTGATTTCATTTAAAGACCTGCCCCTTCGTGAGTACCCTGATGTCAGTCCCCCCGTCGTATCGGTTCAAACCCGCTACCCGGGAACNTCAGCTGAAATCATTGAAACCCAGATTACCCAAACCCTTGAAGATCAAATTAGCGGAATCGAAGGGATTCGATCCATTTCGTCTGAAAGTTTGGACGGACAGTCAAACGTCACCATCGAGTTCACCTTAAGTCGTGACATCGATGATGCGGCCAATGATGTTNGAGACCGTGTTTCACGCGCGCTTGGAAATCTTCCGGAAGAAGCGGATCCGCCCGAGGTATTTAAAGTCGACTCAAGCGGTGATGTCATCGTTTGGTATTCCTTCATTAGTAGCTCCATGAACACCTTAGAGCTCACTGACTACGCCGACCGTTATATCGTTGACCGCTTATCTAATTTACCTGGCGTGGCTCGAGTTCGAATTGGCGGTGAAAAGCGCTATGCCATGCGAGTTTGGATTGACTACTTAGCCTTAGCGGCACGCAATCTGACTGTAGCCGACATCGAGTCCGCACTTCGAAACGAAAACGTCGAGCTCCCTGCTGGGCGAGTCGAATCTGCCGAACGTGAGTTCACTGTCCGTGTTGAGCGTAACTACAAATCACCGGAAGATTTTCGTAANCTTGTCTTACAAACCACAACCGACGGGTCCTTTGTTCGCCTTGGTGATGTCGCAAGAATCGAACTGGGGGCCGAAAACGTCCGCCGAGGGTTCCGCGGAAACGGACAAAACATTGTCGGACTTGGAATCGTCAAGCAGTCCACGGCCAACACCTTAGCCGTCGCCCAGGCCGCTCGCGCCGAGATAGAAAAAATCAATCCCAGCCTACCTGGGGATGCTGAAATTTCACCCAGCTATGATCGCTCGGTTTTCATTCAAGCCTCGATCGATGAAGTTTACTCCACCTTTTTTATCGCGATCCTTTTGGTTGTCTTTGTCGTTTACGCCTTCCTTGGAAACATCCGAAGCACCCTGATACCAGCCCTTGCCGTACCTATTAGCGTGGTTTCAGCCTTTATCGTTCTTAATGCCTTTGGCTATACGATCAACCTACTGACCCTTTTGGCCTTAATCTTGGCGATCGGGCTGGTTGTCGATGACGCCATCGTCATGCTGGAGAACATCTATCGTCGGATTGAACTGGGCGAACCTCCCCTGCTGGCCGCCTATCGCGGTGCCCGCCAAGTGGGTTTTGCCGTGATTGCAACAACGCTTGCTCTGCTTGCCGTGTTTATGCCGCTGTTGTTTTTAAGCGGAAATACCGGTCGACTGTTTACAGAGTTTGCTGTCGCCATGTCTGCAGCCGTCGCCTTTTCAAGCGTGGTCGCACTGACCTTGTCGCCCGTTTTGTGTTCGCTGATTATGAAGCCGAAAGGGGAAAACCAGGAAAATCGGTTTTCCCTGTTTGTGAATAAGTGGGTGGATAAGTCGGGCAAAGTCATCGATGGCTTACTTCGCGGCATGATTGACCGACCGAAAACAGTGGTGGCTGTTTTTCTCGGCCTGGTGACGGCCACCATTTTAATCGGTCGCCTGGTGCCCAGCGAGTTTATTCCGCAAGAAGATCGCGGGGCTATTTTTGTAATAGCCAGCGCTCCTGAAGGAACCAGCCTGGAATCGATGACCCGAAAGATGAAACTGGTCGAATCGAAGCTGATGACCTATGTCGATAACGGCGAAGCAAACCGATCCTTGATTTTTTACCCCAGCTTTAGCGCCGGCGATAATATGTCTTCTGGTATGGGTATTCTTATTTTAAAACCATGGGATCAACGACGGCCCGGTGAAACCATCGTGAACGAGCTTCGCGGCCAGCTGTTTGGAATCCCCGACCTACGTGCCTTTGCCATTATGATCCAAGGTCTTGGAGGGCGACTAGCGAAACCCCTACAAGTGGTTATTGGTGGATCCTCTTATGAAGAACTGGCTCAGTGGCGTGATATCATTTTAACGAAAGCGCGCGAAAACCCCGGCCTACTTGGAATCGA
>NYZX01000082.1 GCA_002686065.1 Pseudobdellovibrionaceae bacterium
CGAGCTCGACAACACTCGAGCCTGCAAGCATTGCTCGGCGGAAGGCCACCACAGTGGCGCAAAATATTGCTACAAATGTGGTGAAAAAGTCGATACGACCTCATAGATGAAGACCATATTATGCCTTATACCACCAGCACTACTGCTGCCCTTGCTTTACTTTCTTGGTGATCTTTCACCAGAGTCCTTTCGCACCATTTTTACTTTGTATTTGACCGGCTGGATGGTCCTTTGGTGGTCCGTCGAGTTTGTCCCCTTAGGGATCACAGCACTACTACCTATGGTTTA
Source organism: Pseudobdellovibrionaceae bacterium (assembly GCA_002686065.1). Classification (GTDB taxonomy): domain Bacteria; phylum Bdellovibrionota; class Bdellovibrionia; order Bdellovibrionales; family UBA1609. The sequence continues at coordinate 289 of NYZX01000082.1, forward strand.
TCTTCCGACTCTTGGCCTAAGCCCTATAAAGGCCGTTGCGCCAACTTACTCCAACCCGGTGATCTATCTGTTTCTAGGCGGATTTATCATCGCCCGGGCCCTAGAAAAAACCCGCCTTAGTGAACGCTTTGCCCTACGAATCTTAAAGTCGACCGCGGACTCTCAAAATGGAATCGTACTTGGTTTTATCATCGCGACCACTTTTCTAAGTATGTGGATCAGCAATACGGCAACGACAGTCATGATGGTTCCAATCGCCATGTCGGTCATTCACTTTTTGGAAAAACGCTACAGCAGCAAAGACGTTCATAGCCTTGCCTTGGTATTGTTTCTGTCTATTGCTTACTCGGCTAATATCGGTGGCACGATGACTCCCGTAGGAACCCCTCCGAATGTCGTTATGCTTGGGTACCTTGGGGACCTTTACAATATGCAGATTGATTTTTGGCGCTGGCTGACCATTTCGGCTCCTGTCGCTATAAGCCTTCTCTTGGTTATGTTTGTTTCGATGAAGGCTTTGTTTCCGTGCCGCCTTCGAGTGGATCAGGAATTCATCCAGTTCGTCAAAGAATCCCACCAAAGCCTTGGCCCCGTCAGCTACGCGCAAAAACGAACGCTTCAGGTCTTTACCCTCACCGCTTTCTTGTGGGTATTCAAAGGCTTAATCCACAAATTAACAGGTGTTGATTTTTTGAATGACACCTCTATTGCTATTTTCGGTGGACTTTTATTGTTTTGCTTACCAGATAGCCCAGCTAAAAAGCATCGCATCTTAGATTTGGATGATGTCTCTTACTTACCATGGGATATTGTGCTGCTGTTCGGAGGCGGAATGGCCTTGGCAGCAGCCCTTAAAGACGCCGGCCTTATCGAGCTAACAACATCAGCAGTCACATCCAGTTCAGACCTTTCGATTTACTGGATTATTTTTGGTCTCACTGCCATCTCTCTGTTTTTGACGGAGATCATGAGCAACGTCGCACTTTGCGTCGTCGCCATGCCGGTGATCATGGAAATCGGCGTCTCACTTGGCCTTAGCCCATTTGTTGCCGCCTACCCCGCCGCCATCTGCACAAGCTACGCCTTCAGCCTGCCGATCTCAACACCACCGAATGCCATCGTATTCGCCACGAATCGGGTTCGGATCTCTGAAATGCTTCGGATCGGCATTATCTTAAATTTCGTTGGCCTGGCCCTTGTCATGACCCTTGGCTGGTATCTAGTGAAGTGGCTTGGCATTTAAAGTCGGCAGAGCGTCGACTTTAAATGTGCCCTACCTAAACGGACGCAAAAGACTTGTCCGCAAAGACTCTTGTTGTTTTTTTCGTCGAGAATTGGAATAGCCTTTACCCCAATGCCGCGAATTTGGAAGCAATCGGAATAAAACAGGGTGTAACCAACGACGAGGTAACAGTCGACGGAAGTAATAGAAGAACGAGGCATCCAAGGTGGCGGCAACACGCAGACCTGGGCGCTGTGTTTTAATGATTTTATAAACCACCTTCGAGACATCATCTGGAGTCGTCGGTGACAAATGCATCATGCGCTCGATAAAGGGCGCCATATTCGTGTAGTAATCACTATAAGGACCACGTCGCCCAAGTTCATGCTCAAGCGCCGTCCCTGTGTACTTCACCTTTTTAAACGACTCTGAATTAATAAAGCCTGGCTGAACCAAGGTGACATCGATACCTAGCGGCTGCATTTCGTACCACAAGGCTTCGCTCGCCCCTTCAAGAGCATGCTTGGAAGCACTATAAGAGGCCATAGTGGGCATAGCCAACATTCCGCTAACGCTTGAAATATTGATGATTTTTCCCCGGCCTCGATGCCGCATATAGGGAAGCACCAATCGAATCAGTGCCATTGGTCCAAGATAGTTTGTCGCAAGCTGTTTTTGCTCATCGTTTTCAGTCATGTCTTCAACGACAGCACGATAGGACACACCAGCATTGTTGATCAGAATATCAACACCACCCCAAATGCGCTCGACCGTATCAATCGCACGATCACGGTCCCGCTTTTTGGTGACGTCCATGGGAATCGCTAGAAAGTTTTCGTGATCGATAAGCCCGTGTTCTCGCAAGACTTTTAGTGAACTCGCGCGAGCCGTCGCAACGACTCGGTAGCAATCCATCTTGTAAAGGTGGTTTGCCAAGGACAGACCAACCCCGCTACTGCAACCTGTGATAAAAATCACCGGCTTGTAGGTCTGTGGCTTCGATCCAAATATGAGGTTTCTTAATCGATACATCATACGTTAAGAATATACGAAATATATTACATATGATGTGTTTATTTATCTGGAAATAAATCTGGTTTGAACTGGCAGCGAAAGCCCTATGTTTGTCTAGGAGTGAGCCGAAACGATATTACCAAGAAGTCACTATCTTAAGAAAAATGTTAACTATGATTTAAATTGATTCACTCGCCTGATTTTCTTGGCGGGTTAACCGGTGAAACCGATAGCTCAATGCCACCGAGGCCACCAACAATCCAAACACCAAGCCCAGCCAGATTCCCTGAGCTCCCCAATCAGATCGAACCCCAACAAAATAAGAAACCGGAAGCCCCACCACCCAATAAGCCACAAAGGTGATGATCGTTGGTGCCTTTACATCCGAAATTCCTCTAAGAGCCCCGATGGCGACAGCCTGAGCTCCGTCCACAAATTGGAAAACAGCAGCAAAAAGAAGCAACGACGAGGCCAATGCGATCACCTGTTGATCATCGACATACCATGCCGGAATGACATCTTTAAATAGGATAAACAAAGTTCCCAGCAGGGTCATCGTGAGGCCCGCCAACAAAACACCCGCAAAACCCGTGCGACGGACCCGAGCCAAATCTTTTTGACCATGAGCCTCACCAACAAGAACACTCACCCCAATCGAAATCCCCAACGCAATCATAAACGTCGTGGTCGCCACGTTGATCGCTATCTGATGGGCCGCTAAAGCTTTCGTCCCTAGCCAACCAGCCAGTATAGCTGCTCCGGCAAAGGCACCGACTTCAAACACATACTGCATGCCACTTGGGATCCCTAGCTTCAAGAGGTTCATCGCCGTCTTCTTGGCACGACTCCAACGCAGTTCAGACCACGGCAACAAATAGGGCTTAAACGCGTCTTTTGAGTGAACAAAGCCAACCAACAGAATCAGAATACATACCCGCGAGGCGATCGTCCCGAAACCAGCACCCTGCAGCCCACGTGCCTCAAACCCAAACTTTCCAAAGATAAATACATAGTTAAAAAAGATATTTAAAACCGTCCCCACAAGAAAGATGACGGTCGGACCCAAGGGCTGACTCAATCCATCGCAAAACTTTCGATAAGCCGAGAAGATCACCAAAGGAAAAAAGGAAAACACAATCGCCGTTAAATAGGGAATCGCCTCTGCGGAAACNTCTGGTGTCTGACCGAAAATTTCGATTCGTGTCGCTGCCAGCTGCAAAGCCACAAAAGCCAACACAGCGATGAACAACTGCACCACCATGGTGATTTTTAAAACTCGACCCACCCGAACAACATCACCCTCACCTTTGCCCTGAGCGACCAACACAGAGGATGCCGAGGCAAAGCCCATAATAAAAACCATTGGAAAGGCCGTTAAACTATTAACAAAGGCTGATGCCGCCAAGGGTGCCGGACCGATTGATCCCACCATTATACTGTCGACAACNCCATACATAACATGGCCAAGATTCCCCACAACCAGCGGAGCCGACAGNTTCAAAATACGTTTGGTTTCAGACAAAAAAAAGACCTCAGGCTGGATAGGCATTGCTATCTTAGCCCCGAGGTCTATAGAGGTCTACCGACAAGCCGAGCCACGAAAAAACTCGCCGATTGTCTGATAGTTAGATCCTTTTAGACTATTTCACCCACTCGATATCGATCTTATCTAGATGAAATACAGCTCCTTCGATCTTAAGCTTCCCGTCGGAAACAGCTTTCGAAAGAATCGGACTTTCCATAAGGACCTTTGTTCCCAATTGGACGTTTTCGGCAATGGCACATCCCAACCAATCCTCTTTACCTTCGGTCGCGACCGCCGCAGGCTTNAAGTCATCGACCATNGCTTGAAGCGATGGCGTGGGCAGNGGCTCACCCGATTTCACATGATCAATTGTTGCTGTGACAGCACCACAATGAGAGTGCCCCATTAAAACAATCAACTGAACACCTAAATGGGCCACAGCATATTCAAGACTAGCAACGGCGTGAGGTGCCGGGTAATTTCCAGCCGAGCGAATAACAAAGACTTCACCAAGGTCTTCTTGTAATAAAACTTCAGGGCCTACTCGAGAGTCAGCACAAGTGACCACCGCCACATAGGGCGATTGACCTTTTGATAACTGCGCACCGAAACCCTCGCCTTTTGACTGCTTCACGGTTTGCACAAATTGAGAAAACTGAGACTGTACGCGATTCATCGCGTCTGTTGATGTCAGAGACATAAAATGACCTCCTGAGGTGTCGGGGGGTTTAATTTATCCTTCAAGTAGACTGCGCAACATCCACGCGGTCTTTTCATGTAATTGGATTCGCTGGGTCAGTAAATCAGCTGTTGCTTCATCGTTTCCAGCTTCTGCCGTCGGGAAAACGGTCCGAGCTGTTTTGATCACAGTCTCATGAGCCGTCACAAGATTGCGAATCATATCGTGAGCCGATGGGTGACCATCTTCCTCAGTCACTTTACTTAATTTGGCAAACTGCTTGTAAGACCCCGGTGCCTTTTCTCCTAAAGAGCGAATACGCTCAGCAATCATATCAACAGCCAAGGCGAGCTCGGTATACTGCGTTTCGAACATGGTGTGTAACGTCTGAAACATCGGACCCGTCACGTTCCAGTGATAGTTGTGGGTCTTTAAGTAGAGTGTGTACGAGTCAGCCAATAGATGAGAAAGCCCCTCGGCAATTTGTTGTCGTTGTGATTCATCAATACCAATATCGATTTTCATAATCCGTCCTTTCGCAATTCCGCGATCTTCCGAATCACGATTTTACAGGATAAAAAAGTCCCGTCTATTCGTGATCCAGGCTGTTAATGTTAGTCAAAGCTCGACCTATATCCTTACGCAATATAGCAGAACTCACCACTAAACCAGCGCCAACGAAATCCCTGATATTAATCAAATAAAGCTAGATGCATAAATTTCAAATAGCGCAGCTCAGGCCCTGCCTGTGGGTAAGGATGATCAATTCCTTGCCCCGAGAAACGGATCACTTGACCACGCCGACGCGCCTTAGATAGCGCTTCCGTCACGATGGCCTCAAAATCCGAAAAACTAATATGGCTCGAGCAAGAACTCAGCACAAGGTCTCCACCAACTTTGACTAACTTGGCACAAGAGGCAAAACATTCGGTATAGGCTTCGATCGCCTTTGGTTTAGCCTTCTCGGACTTAGCTAAAGACGGTGGGTCGCAAATAACAACATCGTATTTATCGATGGATTCCTTCAAAAATTCGAATACATCGGCCACTTGACCACGATGGCTCTCGCGAGACATTCCATTAATGTGCCAATTCGTTTGACTCATTTCTATGGCTTTTGCCGCCATATCCACACTACAAACTTCTGTTGCACCACCAAGACCAGCGTTGATAGAAAATCCACCTGAATAACTAAAAAGATTCAGTACGGATTTTCCAGATGAAATTCGACGCACATGGTGCCGGTTCGATCGTTGATCAATAAAGAAGCCGGTCTTTTGGCCGCCTTCAACATCAACCAAAAACTTCGCGCCCTCTTCCAGAACAGGAACTTCACTGAGATCCACCGGAGTACCCCAAGTTTTTGCTTCAACAGCGAAGTCATGGCGAGGCTTTAAGTAAACACTGTCACACCACTCTTGCTCTAACAAAAGGTCTGCGAACCACTGCTGGTCCCAAAACTCAAAACACCCAGGCCCATCAAATTGCATCACAGCCAACTGGTCGTAAACATCGATGATCATTCCCGGGAAGTCATCGCCCTCCCCATTTACCAACCGAAAGACATTATTGTCTTTACGCCGAAGCGAGGCCCTTTTTAGCAACGCCTGTTCAAAGCGCTGACGATACAGACTAGGATTTGGCTTTTCCCGATCAAGGGAAAGAACGCGACAGGCCAGCGGCCCTTTGGGACTATATAAACACCAAGCTAAAAATTTATCTTTATTGTCCACAAGTCGGACCAGCTGAGCCCTGGTCATTCCTGATGGAATTTCTAAGGCGGCTCGGTAAATCCATGGCTGCCCACGAAGAATGACCTTTCGAAGGTTTCTAGTTAGTTTAACATCTTTCGCTCGTTCCGCGCTCATCCTTGCATTTCCTCTTTTTTCGCTTCAAGTTGTTCCCAGGTCGCGTAAAGCTCTTCTACTTTTGACTGAGCAGATTGCAGCAACTGAAGTTTTTCTTCACTGTAGCCCGCTTCAAGGTTCGACTGGGCGACTTCAAGATCCGACTCAGCGACCTCAATATCCTTTTCGATGGTTTCAAGCTGACGCTTTTCCTTGTAGGACATCTTAACCTTGGACCCCGAGGGCTTCGGTTTGGCTTTAACCACCCTAGCTTCAGGCTCTTCTTTTGCTTTTCGATCTCGAAGCCACTGCTCCATTTCAGGATAGTTTTCCCAGCCACCTTTGCCATCTAAGGTTAAAAATCGATGACAAACACGAGACATAAAAAACCGATCATGCGACACCAATAAAACCAGACCCGGAAAGTCCATCAAAACNTCTTCCAGAACCTGAATGGTATCAATATCCAAATCATTGGTCGGCTCATCCAGTATAATCACATCCGCCGGATTCAAAAGAACCTTCGCAATCAAAAGCCGGGCTTGTTCGCCACCAGATAATTTTTCGATTGGAAAATGAAGCTTTTCTACCGGAAATAAAAAATGGCTGGCGTAGGCTGCGACATGCACCGAACTATCTTGAAACACAACATGATCTGCCCCATCACCCAGATACTCGAACAACGATTTGTCACGCGGCAAGTCCTCACGCTTCTGATCAAAATAAATAATGCGCAAGCTTTCGGCGTAATCAATTTGACCCGCCATCGGCTTTTTAGCATCGCTAATGGCTTTCAGCAGAGTCGTTTTACCACTTCCGTTATCCCCCAAAAGACCAAGGCATGTCTCCGGACCTAAGGTCATCGATAGCCCCTGAACTAAGACCCGGTCGTCATAGCCAACACGAACATCCTTCAAATCAATGAGTTTTTTTGATAACTTTCCACCATGCTCAATTTTAATTTGAACCTTTGATTGTCCAACTTGGTTTCTCGCTTTGACATCGCCTAAGTCATCAATCAATTGGTGAGCCTCTTTGATGCGGCTTTGACTTTTGGTCGTTCGAGCTTTGACCCCAGCACGCAGCCACTCAATCTCACGACGTGCACGATTGGACATCGTCGCTTGCAAATTCATCTGGCTTTCCAGATGCGCCTGCTTTAACTCAAGAAATTTTGAGTAGTTCCCATCAAATCGCAAGTAACCATCTTTGTATTGAGGCCCAAGCTCCATCGTTTGCTGACAAACGGTATTCAAAAAACTTCGATCATGACTGATGACAACAAACGCGCGTCTGAAATTCCGCAACAAACCCTCGAGCCAAAAGATCCCATCCCAATCAAGATGGTTGGTCGGCTCGTCTAACAACATCAAATCTGGATCTGAAACAAACCCCACGGCTAAAGACAAACGCTTACGCCACCCACCCGACAGTTCAGAAACGGGTTTGTCAAAATTTTCAAAACCAGCCATAGACAGTGCTGTTGCTGCCAATACGTCAAATTGATCTTCATCAGAGCGAATATTCGATAACAGCTGTTTCGCGGCTTCCGTCAGACTTAGACTTTCAGAAAAGGCATCGACTTGATGAATATGTGCTAAACGCAACGATTTACGACGAGAAACCTGACCGTCTTCGGGAACATCGTCACCTGATAGCAGCCGCAATAAAGTGGATTTGCCGACTCCATTGGCCCCCAAAAGCCCCAGCCGCTGCCCCTCATGAAGGCCAAAGCTGAGCCCCTCAAACAAGGTTCTGGTACCAGCTGTTTTTTTCAAGTTCGAAACGGACAAAAGTAAGGACATGATTCAACAACCTAGACACGTAGAATTCGGCTACAAACTTATCACAGCTCAGGCTAGGCTGGCAGAGATCTTTTACCCCGGAGCCAACATGTCCCCGATTAAAGCCACGTTCCCAATTCAATCTCAATGGCCCACAGTCGACCCCTTTTTGTTTTGCGCCTACCACCTAGATCGCTACCCCAAGGCGAACTCAGAACACGGGCCAGCTGTATCCCTAGCCGGACGAGCCATGGGACAGGACTTCCAGGGGATCGATGGCTTCAACATGTATCATGGCCTAACCGTTCCAGGGTTTCCCGTTCACCCTCACCGTGGCATGGAAACAATCACCTTAGTCCGCCAAGGCTATGTCGACCATGCTGATTCCTTAGGGGCATCAGGTCGCTACAGCGCCGGAGATGTACAGTGGATGACCGCCGGACGAGGCCTACAACACTCCGAGATGTTCCCCCTATTAAACGAAGACCGGGAAAACCCGATGCTCTTGTTTCAAATTTGGCTCAATCTCCCTAAAGCCAATAAAATGGCCGATCCCGACTACAAAATGTTCTGGGCTGAGTCTATCCCCAAAGTGGAGGGGCACTTTGGTACGGTCGAAGTCATCTGCGGCGAGTTTATGGGAACAAAAGGACTTACACCCCCTAAAGCCAGTTGGGCTGCCGACAATAGCCATCAAGTCATGATCCTTGTCGGACAGATAAAAACCGGAGAAAGCATAACCATTGACGCCTGCGAGCACCCTCGTCCGGTTAGCCGCCGCCTATTCGTGTATGAAGGCGGAGCCTTTAACATAAACCTTGATTCGATCGACCAACCCATGGGCTTTGACCTGGACGCTAACCAAGCCATTCAACTGACAGCCAAAGACAAACCACTTCAGTTTTTACTGATGCAAGGAGAACAAATCCAAGAGCCCGTCATTCAAGCTGGCCCCTTCGTCATGAATACGAAAGAAGAAATCATGCAAACAATAAGCGAATATCAAAAAACTCAATTTGGTGGGTGGTCATGGCCTCGTGAAGACATGGTTCATGGCTCAGATAAAAAGCGGTTTGGGCGCCATAAAGACGGAAGAGAAGACCTTCCGCCAGAGAATTAATCAGACACCCTCAAGGAGCGCAGCCTTTTACCATACAGATCACAGTCTTTCGTGTGATCTTGGGTCAACCCAGCCGCCTGCATATAGGCATAAACAATGGTTGATCCGACAAAGCGAAAGCCGCGCTTTTTTAAATCTTTTGACAGCCTATCACTGATTTCGGTTTTCGATGGCAAACTGGAATGCTGACGAAACGAAGGCATTAACGGCTTCCCGTCGACAAAGCTCCAAACGTATTTATCAAAGCTTCCAAACTCTTTTTGAATCGCTAAAAAGGCCTTAGCATTAGAAACCGTCGACTCTACCTTCAATCGATTTCTTATAATCCCAGGGTCCTGCAACAACTTTTCGATTCGAGCTTTTGAGATTTTCGAAACTTTAACAGGGTCAAACTGATAAAACAGCTTTCGATAGTTATCGCGTTTTCGTAAAACCGTTTCCCAGCTAAGTCCCGCCTGCGCACCCTCTAAAATAATCATTTCAAAATGGCGCCGATCATCGTGAACAGGGCGTCCCCATTCTTTATCATGATATTCACGCTCATGTTCGGTTTTGCGGGCCCATAGGCACCGGTTCTTGATCGCCATGCCGAACCCTCACTAACGAAGGTAGTCACTGATAACACCACCAAAAGCCGCAGGAAACCCGATAATGATCACCCGCTTAACAGCCACGATAGGATCAGTTTCATAGGGAAACTTATCGATCAAAGCCAGTAACATCACAATACTACTAATGGTAATTAAGTAGGTTGCAAAGATGCGCTTAACAAATTCGAAGACATTCCCTTTCAACTTAAAGCGATAAAAGTTGAGGTAGATGAACATCGCCACCGTCACCATCGAGACTCCGCCCAAAGCAAAAACATTTTGCCGTTTTAACTCGACACTGAGATTCCAGACCTCTTCAGTAAAAGCCAAAGGTGCGGCAACCAGGAAAGCTCCGACAAAAATCTGCAAGACGTCTCGCGGCTTGAGCTCGACCATCAAGGGATTCATGACTTGTGATATTGGTTTTCCAGAGGCATCTAAAAAGGTAACAACTTCTTTTAAATACCCGTTCACTCTGCGAATTTCTGTTTTTAACTCAGTTCCCATGTTCATGGGTGCTATTTCAAGCTACTTTGCTTTGAGTGTCACCGTTTTTCTTCAATGCTTTGGCGTATTTCGCTTTCCACATATTAAGCTCTTTTTCTAAAGCTCGAATATCTTCAATTTGTTTTGCAGCCTTGCTTTCCGCTTCGTTCCGCTGATGACCCACTGACTCCGCTTGTCGACTGAGGCGCTTTGCTTCTTGAGCCATCACTTCAAATTTAGCCATCGCTTCATTTGTTTCCCGGATGTATTTCTGCCGGTCCCTGCGAAGGGTTTCTGTCAGTTCCGTCAACTTTCCAATACTTTTTCGAGCCTGAACCAAAGCCTGCTCATTGGCTTTATATTTAACAGTCATGCTTCTGGTTTGTTTCTTGCTAGCTTCCTGCTGACCCTGCAGGCGATACATCTTATTCGCCATTCTTTTCGTATTTTGTGATTCCTGTTGAAGCTTGCTTTCAGCTTTCGATAACGACTTCTTCAGTTCGCCAACTTCTTCCATTTTGCGAGCCAATTTCCCTCCGAGCTCAGACATTTGCTTATCTTTGACTTCTAGCAAGTGTTCAAATCCGACCTTCTTACGAAGATCATCAATCTCGGTCTGCTTCTGCTCGAGCTCTATGCTTAGATATCTAATCTTTTCCTGCAGCTCTTCCGTTTCGGCCTTGGCGTTGCTCGCCAACCGTTGCTGATCTGTGACTTGCGACTGGTTTGTCATTTCTGCCGAAGCATAGCGCTCGGTCTGCTCTTCCAATTGATCAATTTGCTTGCGGTTTTCTGTATTTTCTTCCTCTAAAGCCTCAACAAGATGCCGGTTTTTGTGAATCAGACCTTCTAACTCTTCAATCTTTTGATTACTTGCATCCAGTAAGGCCGCGCTGTTCTCAAGCTGCACTCGTAGCAACTCTATTTCTGATGAGTTCGAGGCTGCTGGAGCCTGCTGAACCTGAAACTCGTCAAGCTCATCAATCGCTTGCTCTAAAGTCATTGCTGGACGCGACTCTTCTAGGCCGTCGACCGATCCATTTCCCTCTAGATAATTTTTGAGTTTTTCCTGGTCTTCATCTGACAAAGAACCAACGACAGACAGCAGGTCAGGGTTAATGCGAATACTTTTACCCCCGATATCCATTGTCATTTGCTGACTGATTGAAACGGCTTCTCTGGTTGCTTTCTTGTACTCCTCCGAGGCTGCATCGAAATCTTTAATCAACTGGTCTATCTTTTTGCCAGCAATCAAGTCACTGCCTGCAAGACTTTTCTTTGCTTGGACAAAAAATAGAAACCACTCGTCACGAACCGTGGCAAAAAGATCCTTTAACTTCTTATACTCAGCTTGAGCTGTTTTTAAAGACAAACCCTGCTTTACAACCAAATGTTTAAAACGATCAATTTCAGCGTCTTTCGAATCGACAACATCATCGAAATTAATATGTGGCCTCACCGAGTCTGGAACTTCGTCAAATTCTCCGTGCTTCGAATTTATCACTAACTTGTGACCCAAATGCCCTTCGACCTCGGCCAGCATACGATTAAAGTAGGCCGATAAAACAGAGCGAGGAGTCCGCCGTGAGTGCTCGGGTAGACGCTTGACGCGGGACTGGATTCGACGGGCTAGCCGCCGGGCCTCCGAAGGCGAAAAGCTCCCTTCTCCGTTGCATGTCGCCTGATCAAGGTCGGCATGGATTTCCTCAGCCAAGCGCTCAACCACATTTAAATGATCTTGTTTCACCCGGCCTTTAACAATCAGGAGCTCTTGTTTAATCGCTTCAATTCGACCTTTAACATGTTCAACGGGGACATCCCCCGTCGCTGCCACCGACGTTATATGATGTAGCTCTTCTTCAATCTTTTCGGTGACATCTTTTACCGTGTAGTCTTCATCAACTTCAGGCAGTCCTCCAGACACCTTGATGACATCATTCAGCCCATCTAACTCCGCGCGAATTTTCTGCATGATTTCGCCGTAAACACCTTCCCCTGCAATAGACTGATCGTCACAAGCCGTGACGGCCCCAGTTATTGCCTCATCTTGAGGATCAACATCAACATCCCCAAGTGAAACCTCTTCTTCAGCCAACGAATCCACTGATCCCGTCACCTCGACATGTTCATTTTCCTCATCGTCGGTTGCCGAGACGAGGACGTCATCTTCCGCGTCCTCCGTCACGCCAGTGNCCTCTTCCAAAGCAGCCGGAGCTACTNCANNTTCGTCCTCTATCAGATCCTCTGTCCGACAAGGCTCACTTTCACCAAGACTATCTAAAGCGTACTCGGCTACATCTGGAAGACCGGCCACACTGGCTCGATCTTGCTCAATCTTTTCGCGCACCTGAGCTCCCTCAGGCGATTTTAAAAACTGATTGAGATAGTCAAAATAGGATTGTTTATCTCGATTTTTGACATAAACCTTTTTAAAGACTCCACGAAGTATCTTTTGATACTTTTCCAAAGTGAAATGCTCACCGGACTTAGTCCACTGAATAAGGCGAGTCGAACCCATTAAAACGTAACACTCAAAAGGTATTGTTTCTTCGGGACGAATGACGTCGATCAGAATTTCAAAGTATTCACTNTCAACGTAATCAGGCAAAGTACACCCCTTGATCGCCTATTATGGAACCTTCAGACAACTAATCGGATTGCTAGACCAATGTCTGGAGCTAAGCCATGGAATTTACTGACGTAAACTCCTAGCCTTAGATCCATGGTCCAGGCTGAGGCGAACTTCAACGAAAGAAGTCCGATGTGGCTCGTAATGTTGCATACTAAAAACCAACATATGGCGTGAATTGTTAAAACCTGAGACAGGAAAGGACCTGAACATGTCTGCCAATTTGTTTCGCAAGTATATTGATGCGATTCCTAAGCCAGTGATGATGAAGCTATTTAATCTTTGGCGCCCTTACCGAGGAGCCGGTATTCGACTGACGAAAGTTAGCGACGACCAGCTTTACATTCGGGTGGAAATGCCGCTGACTTGGTACAATAAAAACTACGTCGGAACTCAATTTGGAGGATCCCTGTACGCAATGACGGACCCCTTCTACATGTTCCAGTTACTGCAAGCCCTAGGGAAGGACTACATAGTTTGGGACAAAGCCGCATCCATCGACTTCAAAAGGCCCGGACGTGGATTGGTCTATGCCGAGTTCCAATGGACCCAAGNCGAAATATCGGATGTTAAAAGCAAGGCAGATGAACTTGGAAAATACGTTTTTGATAAGCCTGTGGAAATCAAGGATCTTGAAGGTAACGTGATAGCAGAAGTGATTAAGACTCTTTACGTGCGCCGAAAAGATGCAAAACGTCCGACCTAAAAACGACGCAGCCAAAAGGTCATTTGTTTTTTGGTCTCGCTTTCCTGGTCGATGTCTTTCCACTGATACTCAGCCTTCATATTCGGCTGTTTCCGGTAACCCCTTTTGTCCCAAAAAGCATCGTGAGAACGATACGGCTTTGGCCGAAGTGGGTGGTCTTCAGGGCGATCCACGGCACAGAATGCCGTGTATTCAAGCTCGGGTATCACCCGCTTAGCATGGCCTTCACGAAGATCGAAAAAGCGATGACCAACACCCTGCCCTCGATAACCTTCCAACAGGATCGACTCACCAAAATAGCAAACTTTAGACAGATCCATCTCCGCCTGTAAAAAGGGAATTTGGAATTCGGAGGACTCATCTTCCAGTGGTATGCAAGTCGATGCCCCAACGATCTTGTCAGTATCCATCGCAAGCACCACCAAAGAGCGAGGGGATGCTATATAGGTTTTTAAATATTTTTTTTCATAGTCCAAATCCCCGTCATACAAATAGGGAAACTGTCGAAAAACTTGCACCCGCAACAAGCCCAGCGACTCCACGTAGGGCTCCAGTTCGGAACCGTCTACAGATTTAAAATCAATGCTCATAACCAGAACTCTTTTCGTTATACAGTCAGCTGAAACCACCCATTTTTATAAATGTTTTTAGCTGACCG
>NYZX01000083.1 GCA_002686065.1 Pseudobdellovibrionaceae bacterium
TTACCACTCAACCCCTTCGAGTTACGTTGTGCCACCTTTTGATAGTCATCCCAAAACCCAATCGCCGCAAAACCAAACGTGACAAATAAGACCGACAAAACTAAAGGGTTCGTCACATCGATCCAAAACAAACAGGACACGACAAGACCAGCGATCATCATCAGCCCACCCATTGTTGGCGTCCCAGCCTTTTTTTGATGTGACTGAGGTCCGTCATCACGAATCGATTGTTTCATTTGCCGACGCACTAACCGTCGAATGAAACCAGGGCCAATCGCGATACAAACAGCAAAAGCCGTAAAGAAAGCAAGAAAGCTTCTAAATGTGATGTATCTAAAGACGTTTAAAGCAGAGTAACTTTCAGCGAGATCTACAAACCAATGATAAAGCATGACTGTACTAACAAGTCCGATCTATTTTTGTCCGTTGGATGTCCATAAGAAGACTTATTGCTCCCAAACATCCAAGAGGCGTTCAAGCTTGTTGAAGCGTGAACCTTTGACCACAACAATATCATCGGGTTTTAGCATATCGCCGACTTGCTTTGCAAGCGATTCTTTATAAGTGTCTGAAACGATTAAAGTTTTTTGAAATCCAGAGGCCTCGACACCGGACTTAAATGCCTGGGCATCGGCCCCAATAAACACCACGACATCAAATCCGCACTGCCCACACAGCTCACCAATACGCTGATGGCTTTCCCCACTTAACGAACCAAGCTCACCCATCTGGCCCAAAACGACAATACGCCGTCGATCGACGTCCAATTCATAAATATTCTTTAGAAGTATGGTCACGCTATCCGGGTTGGCGTTATAAGCGTCAAACAACAACGTCGCACCGCTTTTCATCTGACGCAGTTCGTTTCGCCCCCAACCTGTTTTTAGCTGCGGAAACATATGCCAGATTTCTTCCGGGGTCATACCAGCACGTAAAGCCATCGTCGCTGCTGCCATCAAATTCACAGAATTTTGTCGCCCAAAGATTTCCAAATCGATTCGACCCGGATGATCGTCAATGCGACCCTCCACTTCGATGGAGCCCAAATTGATCCAATTCACCTTCAACTGAACATCGACACCCGATCGATAAGACGCAAAAGTTGATACCTTTGAGGGATCTTTTTTCGACTTAAGCTCGTCATAAATGGCGATGGTTCCTTCGTTATCTAAATTAAAAACCCAATCCGCGTCTGGCGAATAATCATAGATTTCTTTTTTAGCTAAACGAATCGCCTCTTTACTTCCAAGTTCACCGATATGGGACGTGCCAACCATCGTACAGACAACGATGTCCGGCTCAGCAATTTCACACAATGTTTTAATTTCGCCACGATGGTTCATACCCATCTCAACAACGACTTTTTCGTGATGTGGCCGGGCAGCCAGCAAAGTCATTGGCAATCCCCAATGATTGTTAAAACTCCCCTGACTGTAGTGAACCGAAAAACGGTACTCTAGCAAGGTTGCCAAAAACCCTTTGGTTGTCGTTTTCCCGTTGGAACCAGTAATTGCCAAAACTTGAAACCCACATTTGCGACGCCAGTAGCGCGCCAAGTCCTGCAAGGCTTTCAACGAATCCTTCACTAAGATCACTGTCACTTTCGATTTCAAATCTTCGGTAACGACCTCAGCCTTATCAACTATCAAGGCCGTGGCACCAGCCTGAACAGCGGTCTCTAAGTAATCATGAGCATCAAAGCGGTCACCACGAAGAGCAATAAAAAACTGGCCTCTTAAATCTTTGCGGGTATCGGTTCCAAGACCAGTGAACTCGGTCACATGCTGCGAAAGCAAACTTCCGCCCGTACCCTCTGTTAAATCTTGAATGTTGAAAACGTTTTGACTCACCATACCCTCAGCACCTGAAAGCTTAACGCGATAAAAGGCCTTTGGCTAAGGCCTTTATCCAAAAATCTTTTTGGCTGATTCTTCTGCAACAAGAACGTCATCAAAATCGATCGTTCGATCCTTAAGAATTTGATAAGATTCGTGACCTTTACCGGCGATTAAGACCACATCTTTAGGGTTTGAAAGCGCCAAAGCTTTCTCAATTGCTTGGCGCCGATCAGTCACCCGAAAGACAGACTGGTTCCTTCGATCCTGTGGAACCACTGCCCAACCATCGTCGATAATGACTTCCGGATCCTCGGTTCTTGGATTATCTGAAGTTAGGACCACTATATCCGACATGGACATGGCCGCTTTTGTCATCAAAGGTCGCTTTCCCTTATCCCGGTCTCCACCGAAACCACATACCGTGATGATCTTCACCGGTTGACTGGCACGAATCTCAGTTAAGGTCGAAAGGACTGACTGCAAAGCATCACTGGTATGCGCATAGTCGACGAATACCGAGCGCTGTGGAAGCTTACGAACGCGCTGCAAACGCCCCGGAACCCCTTTGAAAGACTCCATCTTTTTTAAGGTATCTTTAAAATCATGGCCTTTTGCTACCACGCAAACCATCGCCGCCATTGCGTTATAAACATTAAACAAACCAGGCACTGGGACAAAGCCAAAATGATTTTGCCCATTCCNGACAACTTTGATTTCTGAGCCCTCAAAAGATTGCGACAGTACCTCAAAACAAAAATCAGCATCAGCAGACTGACCAAATGTCCACCGCTTCGCCTGGTTGGCAACTTGAATACGCCGGCCATATTCATCATCAATGTTTATCACCGCAAAGGGCCTTGGCCGCTGAGTCATCCACAGGGATTCTGAAAACAGCTTTTCTTTGGCAAAGAAGTAGTTTTCCATGGTGCCATGATAATCTAGATGGTCCCGGGTCAGATTCGTAAAGATCGCACCCGAAACATTCAGTGCAGCTATGCGCCCTTGCTCAAGTGCGTGAGACGACACTTCAAAGGCGATGTTTTCGGCTCCGGCTTGCTTCATCTGTGCCAGCCGAGCCTGCAGGTCGACCACATCCGGGGTGGTCAAAGAGGTCGGCCAGACCTGAGACCCCAGGTGATGATCAATCGTTCCCAATACACCCGTCGGCTGACCCAACTGAGTCAAAAGACTTTCAAGCATGCACGTGACGCTGGTCTTACCATTAGTGCCAGTCACACCAATGCAACAAAGCTCCATCGACGGCTGATCATAAAACCGCGCCGCCAGTTGGGCGAGCAGGACCCGACTGGTCTCGCCGACGACGACAGCTCCAGAAAAGCGAGACGGAACTCTTGAGGGATCACTGACCAACAAGGCTGCAGCACCGAGTTCGATCGCTTTATCCAAATAATCGTGTCCGTCAGATGTCCCACCCACTAAAGCCACAAACAAAAATCCCGACTGAATCTGCCGGGAATCACTGTGCAGCCCTTTAATTTCCACATCAGAAAACGAAGATTGAAATTCGTAAATACCTTGAATCAGGGCCGCAAGCTTCATGCCCCTAATATCGCCTGCACGGGACCGAAGGTCAAAGCGAGATCAATCACCTGATTCATCCCACCAAACCAAACCTCAACCAAAAGCCCCATAGCCTAGCGCAAATAGACGTCCACGCGACGGTCACCGGGGACATCCGAGCCGGGACTTGGGTTCATTCGTTCAACACGGCCCGAACCGAAGACTCGAGCCTTTAAACCAAGCTCGCGAACACGGGCCAAGGCCTGTCTTAGCGTCAACCCTTCAAGATCTGGAACCTGGCTGGCCGCGTGAACCTTCGTGGAGGCTTTTAACATTTCGATCGCGCGCTTTTGTTGTTTCACCATACCGTCTTCTTGATTTGAAAGAACGTTGGTTTTTGAAATCAGAATGGGTGTAAGACCCGCTCTTCGAACCGCATAGCCTGCGACCCTTGAAAAAATCGGCGCCGCAACCTGTGACCCATAATAATTGTGCTTGTCCTTAGGGTGATCAACGACAATATAAATCACATACTTTGGATCGTGCGCAGGAACAAAACCAGCAAAACTTGAAAGATAGGCCCCACGCATATACCCGCCATTTTTAGGGTCTACCTTCTGCGCGGTTCCCGTTTTCCCAGCAACAGGAAAGCCTGGAATTCGCGCCGTCACACCCGTACTACCCGGAGCCGTTGCCAAGGTCAGCATCATCTTTGTCCAGTTCGCGACCTGTGGTTTTAGGACTCGTTCACCTTGTTTGTCCGGAGCCTCCCACAACACCCGACCTTTTGGATTTACTACCTTTTGAACAAGGTGAGGCTCTTTATAAATCCCGCCGCGTGCTATCGCCGCGTAGGCGTTTGCAACTTGTACCGCCGTAGTGCCAATCCCGTGACCGAAAGAAATATTCGAAAGAAGATGCTGGCGCCAAGGCGGAGGATTATATATCCCACCGGACTCACCAGGCAACTTCAGGTTGGTTTTATCACCAAACTTCAGCTTTCTTAGAAACTGATCGACCTTTTGATCACCAAGCATAAAAGCGATTTTTGTCGTCCCAATATTCGATGACTTCGCAAGAACTTCACTGACGGATAATTCGTCGTAACTATGCCTTGTGTCGGCTTCTCGAATGATCCGATCACCCACCTCAAAACGNCCACCTTCACAATTTATTTTCGTATTCGGACGAATTAGTCCCTCTTCCATCGCAGCAGCAATCACAAAAGTCTTCATGGTGCTACCTGGCTCAAAGACATCAGTGACCGGACGGTTTCGTCGGTGGGCAGCCACATAGGAGGTCGANCGATTCAGGTCATATCCAGGCGANGTCGCCATGGCCAAGACNTTCGAGTCTTCNACATTTAANATGACTCCCATAGCATGATCCGCCTGGTGCCGATTCACCGCTTGTTCCAGTTCACGTTCTAAGAAAAACTGAAGCTCACTGTCGATCGTCAAATGAACATCATTTCCTTCCGAGCCCTCAGCGAAAATATCTACGTCTAACAACAAGGGCCGGCCGCGGGCATCTTTCTGCACCGTCATTTTTTTCTCGCGACTAGCCAGCTTATCGTTCATCGAGTACTCAAGCCCCTCAAGGCCTTTATCTTCTCGCCCAACAAACCCAATCACCTGGGACAACAGCGACCCATGCGGATAAATCCGCTTAGGCTCTCGAATAAACCCGAGCCCTCGAACGTCTAACTGGTCGACCTCTTCTTTTTGAGCTTTAGTCAGTTGCCGCTCAATCCAAATAAAGCGTCGCTTTTTGTTTTTAATTTTTTTATAGATCTTTGACCGAGACTCCCCTGTAATCTTAGCTAACCGTCGAGAAACATCTTTTGGATTCTCGATCAATGACGGATCGGCAAACAATGAGAACGAAGCCACGCTGGCAGCCAAAGCTTCGCCGCGAGAGTCATAAATGGCCCCGCGATGACTTTGGACTTTAATTTGTTTTTCAAACTGGGATTCCGAAAGCGGTCGCAACCGATTATGAGGCCACAATTGCAAGTAGGCAGCCCGGCCAGCAAGAATGGCCCAAGCAAAAATAAACCCACCAAAAAGGATCAGGACCCGAGACTTCATCTACTGAGGTACCGCAATGGACTTTCCGGTCAACTGAATGATCTGACCGACCCGTGCCTCAGATAAGGTCAACTTGTGAGCCAGCTCATTCACACGTTGGTGCCCAGTCATCCGTGACAGTTTGATTTCTTTAAAAACCAAATCATCATGAAGGTTTCTGTAAGTTTTGGCTGACTTCAACACTGAGTAGCTTAGTCGCCGAACTTCCATCTTAAAGAAAACAATAAAAAACAGACTCAGTAATATGATGATTAAACTGACAATAGGCTTTCCGTCCTGGATCGCTATGGCTTTCATTGTTCCTCCTTAAGTCGTTCGAAAACGCGCAACTTGGCGCTTCGAGACCTTGGGTTTTTAAGTTGCTCTTCACGGGTGGGCGGAATCACTTTTTTATTCACCAAGCGTCCAAGCTCGGTTCGATTCTTCATGCCCCATTTAACAATACGGTCTTCTAATGAATGAAAGGTCAGCACGATCAGTCGACCTTCGTGGTTAAGGGCGTTCATAAACACCGGCAAGGCTTCTTCGATGACATCAAGCTCGCGGTTGACCTTTAGTCGCAAGGCTAAAAAGTACTTTGTCGCCGGGTGATGCCCTTTTTTACGCCAGCCCTCTGCGCGCTCAATCAATATCGACAACTCACGAGTTCTTTCAAAGGGCTTTTCTTCGCGAGCCTCCAATATGCGAGCAACCACTTTTTGTGGGCGTCGCACCTCACCCAGCTGAAAGAACAAATCCGCCAGCTCGTTCGCCGACCATTCATTGACGATGTCTGCCGCCGTCAAACCCTGCGACTGATCCATTCGCATATCCAAGGGACCGTCATGGTAAAAACTAAATCCTCGTTCGGCATCGTCCAACTGAGGAGAGCTCACTCCGAGATCTGAAAACACCACATCAAACTGCTGATTCGGCAAGGCCTTGTCTAAGTGGACAAAATTGCTATGGATCAGTTGAAGCCGACCCGATTCAAGCTCCGCCTTGAAGTGTTCTTGGCCATGGTCAAGAGCCGCTTGATCCTGATCTAACGCCACCACCTGCGCTTCTGGCCAACCATCTAAAAAGGCGCGCGTATGTCCCCCGCGCCCAAATGTCGTGTCCAATATCCGAGCCGGCGGTGATGGCATCTCTTCCATCATTTTTAAAATTTCATCTTTCATAACAGGGATATGCATTATTCATCCCCCATCAACTGCGAGACAGCCGCTTGAATATTTTCGAAGTCCTGTGCCAAGCCTTCATAAAGCTCTGACCAGGCCGCACCCGACCAAATTTCAACTTTGTTTCCAAGCCCAACAAGGACCAACTGTGAAGACTCTTCGATGCCGGCAAATTTACGAAGAGATGCCGGAAGAACAAGCCGGCCCTGCCCGTCGATCGCGCCCTCTTGACCACCCGACAGGTAAAAGCGTTGGTAGGCCTGTACCTCAGACTTCAAAGGGCTTAGTTTTCCAATTTGTTTTTCCAAGGCGTGCCACACTTTCAAAGGGTACAGATCCAAACAACGACGTCCCTTATACAGACTGTTGGTGATGACGTACTCGGAACTTTTTTCGAACCGCGAACGGAGGGTCGAAGGTAAACTCAGTCGCCCTTTGGCGTCGAGCTTACAATCAAATTGTCCGCGAAACTGGGTCATCCTAACCTCGAAAGTATGTGAAGGCCCATCCATGGGCCCCATTTGAACCATATCTACCTAGGGCAGTGGCTCGGCTTTAGTATTCAGCATTTCGCCACTTTTATCCACTTTATTCCACTATTCCCCACTTTTCTCATAGAGCTAGGCCGAAAGCTGGTTCCTTCGCCCCTTGACCTCCGCCTAGTCCTGAAACAGAGCGCCATTGCTCGGAAGAGTGCACAAAGGACTAGGCGTGTTAGAATATAAACACGATAAATGTGGGCAGAACTTCAAGGACGAGGACATGATCGAAGAATGCCCCAGGTGTCAGTTTCAGCAACCGAAAGATCGGTTTTGCGCAAACTGCGGCCTGGATATGGAAAACTACACGCCCCCAAAACCGGGGATCTGGAAGATTCTAAAAGAATCCTCGTCCTTTTATATCGTCATGTTGGTGGTGGTCTTTCTGTCTGCAACCTACGTCATCTATCAAACCGGAATGCAGATGGTCGAAACCGCCATCCGAGAGGACTCGCAACCCGTAACGACTCCTGATGATCAAAGTAAATCGCTGTCCGCCTCTGCTCAGTTGTCAGAAGATAATGAGCTATCAAATGACCCTGAATTCATCGAACAAACCGACGATGGAATCACTGAGGCGGCAGCCCCCGCAGCCGAAGGAAGCTCGTCTTTTATCCTACCCAGCCAAATTTCCTACAGCCTGGTCGAAGTCCAAAGCCAGGTCATTGACCAGTGGAGCCGTCAATCCAACTCGAAAAGCGGTAAGTGGCTCAGTCTTGAGGTGAAACAGTCCCGCCTNTACGACTTTCTAGACGCAGAGGAACAAGCCGGGCGGCTGCGTGAGCTGACAGCGCCAGTAAACATGCCCTTCACACAGGGACATATCAGCGAGCAACCCTACTTTATCCAACTCGCCGGGGCCGAGCCCAGTGACGAACGCGGCCTCCAGATCGAGATGACCCTGTCCAANATAGAAAGNTCGACCGCAGAGGTTCAGGTGCTTGGACGCTTCTACTTCCCTGCAACGGACGGCCGACAAGAGTACCTGTTTGACCTTGAAGAACGCGTCGAAGTGGCTGCGAATTCAGCAACATTAATTCGCATATCTATCCCAAAGCCTCCATTGAACCCGGCCGAGGCCGATCAGCTTCAACAATCTGAAAACCCGCTACGGGTGCTGCAATCACCTGATTTCATTGAGGGAAACTCGGAACTTTTGCTTATTTTGCTAGCAGAAATCTAAGCCCCACTGGTCAAGTTTACAACGCTGCGCAACAAGGCATGACCAACAAAGTCCTGACAGTCCATTGTCTTCTTTTTATGGCTGGGAGGGGCAATGACGGACTCATTTTCACGACACAAGATCAATCCAGGCTGGATTGAAGTCATCGTTGGATGCATGTTCAGCGGAAAAACTGAGGAACTGATCAAGCAACTGCACCGCGCTCAATATGCGCGTCGAAGCCTACAGGTTTTTAAGCCATTAATCGACAACCGTTACAGTGAAAACGATGTCGCCTCACACAAGCAAACGACTTTCCCTTCGGAGCCCGTTAAAGACTCGGTAGAAATCCTTCGCCAGGTCAAACGAACAACAGATATCGTCGGCATCGACGAGGCTCAGTTTTTCGATGACGGGTTGATTGACGTGGTCGAGTCCTTGGCCAACGCGGGCAAACGAGTGATCGTGGCCGGCCTGGACACCGATTGGCGAGGTGAACCCTTTGGCTGCATGCCACAAATTATGGCAAAAGCAGAAGTCATCCATAAACAGTACGCCATTTGCGTCGTCTGTGGTGAGCCTGCAACCCGAACCCAACGCTTGGTCAGCAATAATTCTGAAATTTTGGTCGGTTCGACCGAATCCTATGAGGCTCGTTGCCGCCAGCACTTCGACCCCGAACTCAGCCTACGGCTAGGGGCGCTTGAGACTTCAAAAGACCTTCCTACATCACCTTGATTTTAGGATCGTTTTCAGTCATGGTTAGTGCTTCAGGGAGCCCAAAATGAACTTATCCATTTCGAAAATGATCTCAGAAGACGAAATTCAAACTCGAGTTAAAGCACTGGGTGAAGAGCTCACGGCTAAGTTCAAAGGTAAGGACCTTCTTGCCATCTGTGTCCTGAAAGGTTCGATTGTTTTTTACTCGGATTTAATTCGCGAAATCGACACCGATCTTAGCTGCGATTTTTTAGGGGTTTCTAGTTACCACGGAAAAACTCAGTCTTCGGGTGAAGTCAAATTAACTCTAGATCTAAACACTCCGATCGATGGCCGCCACGTTTTAATTGTGGAAGACATCGTGGATACCGGCCTAACAATGGCGTACTTGCAAAAATCTTTGTTGGCTCGCAGCCCTGCCAGCCTTTCCACTGTGACCTTATTGCACAAACCGGATGCTAAAAAAGTCGAATGTGAAATTGATTATATCGGTTTCGAAATACCAAATGACTTCGTCGTTGGTTATGGCTTGGATTATCAAGGTCTTTACAGAAACCTTCCCTACATCGGACAAGTTTCTAACTTGAACTAAACGCAATCCAATTACTACAGCGCAGCAGCACTTCCCAAGTCTTCATGACTGAAGGACCCTCTATATTCTAAACAAATCCTTTAATGGATAGGGGGAATTATGAAAAAGGGACTTCCTTTGCTGATTCTTCTTTTTAGCGTCTCCAGTCACGCCGGTAAGGTTGATGACGTGGTTACCGCTGTAAAAGAAAAATGCAGCAAAGACCTTCCAAAGCGAGTCGCCGCTCAAAGCGTCAAAAAAGCGTTTCTAACATGCAACCCAGGAACACCCGTTGATATTGATGGCTGCAAAATTGATTGCCTCAAGAAAAACGAGGGTTCGGTTATCGGTAACTAAGAGGACACCCACATGAAATTATCTATTACGTTACTACTCTCTCTTCTTATTGGCTTGTCTGCTTCAGCACAAACCATTGAAGAACGAGTCGAAGAACTTGAAATTGCTCGCACACTTAACATCTTTAAATTTTCTGGTGACCTGACTTTATTTTATGACGGTATTGAACTTGAAAACGGCACCTCTAGTGAAGTCGACGATACCACTTATTCGACTCGCTTGTGGGCAGGCATCAACTTTAATGCAAACCCTTACGACGACGTGAAGTTCTATGGTCGCCTCGCCGTTTCAAAGTTTTTTAACGAAGCCTTTGGATCCGAGGAACGTGTCGCAGATACCTCTGCAAGCCGAAGCCAAGCTGGCCCGCAGGTTTACCTAGAAAAAGCCTACTTCGACTACAGCGTTCTGGACAGCTTGATCATTTCAGCTGGACGTCTTCCAACTTCAGATGGCGTTCCAACAAACTATATCACTGGTCAAGCTCGCATGGGAACTTACCCACGCCTTGCTTACGGTGCCCTTCTAGATGGTGTTGGCCTAACCTACAAATTAGGAAGCCTATTCGGTGAAGACCTTAGCTTTCGCACGATCTACACGCCATTTAACGCGCCAACCTTTCAAAGCGATATCATCAACAAAGAAACAACTGGCAACGATGAT
This sequence comes from Pseudobdellovibrionaceae bacterium, assembly GCA_002686065.1. Taxonomy (GTDB): domain Bacteria; phylum Bdellovibrionota; class Bdellovibrionia; order Bdellovibrionales; family UBA1609. The sequence continues at coordinate 10,619 of NYZX01000083.1, forward strand.
TCACATTCCGACACTTACGCTGTTCACTTAGACTGGAACAAGCGTGACACTTCGATCGCAAGAAATATCAACGTGTTCGTGCAGTACTTAAAAGTTAGCGACCTAAACGTTCCTGACCAATTTGTCGGTGCAGGAAACACGGTTGCAGTACTTGATAGTGATCTTGCGCTAAACTTGACCTACCTCACTTACCACTTGGAACTAGAAGACATTGCAAACAGCGGTGTTAACCTGGCTTTCAGCTACCTTCAAACGAAGACAGCAAACAAAGGGACCGGTATTGACCTTACCAATATCGGAACGTCCGCTTCAGTTGGTTTCAACGTCAACGACCCTAACGGTGAAGTTGATGGTGACGGCTTTCTTGTATCGGCATCTTGGAGAGTCGGAAGCAGCGGGGTCATTCTTGGTGCTGAGTACCTAAGTAGCGATGATGATTACGGCTACTTCGACCTTTACGATTGGAACTTAACCAACTTCTACGCCACTCGTGGAACTGGGACGCATGTCTATGCCACGTACCAAATCAAGCCAACATTCACATTGACGGCTGGATATCGCTCGCAAGACTACAGCGCTTACACAACTGGTCTTGGTGGCGCCGACACAGACACCGATCGTGAAGTAACGACTATGTACCTAATGAACTCTTTGACGTTCTAAGATTTTCTCACCAGAAGATCTTCTTAAAGCCCGCCTCACTAGGTGGGCTTTTTTTTGCCTTCCAAAAATCAAGTTCTCTCCAAACCATAGACAGAACATGTGGAAAATTCTGAAATTCTATTCTTAATTTGATTCAGCTTAACGAAAGCGTCTCAAAGCGGGAAAAATTTATGTTCCTAAACTTTAGACCGAATGGATATTTACCGATTTAGATATCAAAGCTTTACGAAAGCGGTTCACTTTATGTTAGCAGTACGTCAAAAAATAAAGCGGTTTCGGCAGTCTCTGCGAAAGTATTCATTAAAAGACCGAGTCATGACCGTTTCCGTTGCTGCTCTTTTTATTGTCGGGCTGGTCTCTATTGGACAGGTTGTTCGATTATCCAGTTTGCAAGCACATGCTTTATCAAAAAGCATTCAGTCCTACGCTCTTAATATTTCGTCAACCATCGGGCAAAGATTTAAATCCCAGTATTGGAAAATCCAAGAGCTCTCCTTGGCTGGCTTAGACACCTCAAAACCCGAAAGTCAGCTGACGTCTTTGCTGCACGAATACCTATCGATTAACTATCAATTCAAAGTTGCAGTCATTGTCGATAAGTCGGGGAAGATTATCAGTATCAATGAAACCGATGGCGATGGTAAGAAGATGAACGTTGAAACCTCCAAAACCATCAACGTGGCCAACGAGGCTTGGTTTAAGAATGCCATCAATGAAACGACCGTCGACTTCGAAGACTCAGGCCTTTGGGGGTCAGTGGTTCATTCCTATGCGCCGAACACAAACAGCCTTTACAAAGCTCACACCGGAAGTGGTAGCCCGACGATCGCCTACGCTTTGACTATATACAACATTGACGGCGAAGTCGCCGGAGCCGTTAGCCTTCAAACCGACCTGGATTGGATCAAGCAAGTGTTTGACCAAGTCTATACGGCGATGAATGCCGAGGGCTTACACACTTCAGAATTTCACTTGGTACAAAAAGATATAGGACGCCTACTAACCCACTCGCCGATCCTAAAAGACGGGGCCGAAATGAGCCCCCTTGACCCAGACATTCTTGCCGAAACCCTAAGTGGTCAAATCGGATTCGACACCACCTCTGACGCCTTCGCAGGCAGTCACTCGGCCGTCAGCGGGTATTCGACCCTAGACTTCGATGTCTCACCTATGTTCGGATGGGGCGTGATCGTCAATGTGGATAAAAGTGAAGTCATGGCTGGATTACAGCTTTCGGCCATCGTCTTTTACCTGCTAATTATTATGATCGTTATCACCAGTATCTTCTTAATGGAAAAGATTAGCGAAGACATCGGGCGCGACGTTGAAGCTTCATCAACGGCAGTTCGCACCGAAATTACGAAGTCCTCACAATATGTCCAAGAGCTTCTAGACGTCAGTGAAAAAGTGCGGTCTACGGCTCACTCTCAGGGTCAAGCGGTCACAGAAACGGCCGCAGCACTAAATGAAATGTCTGCGATGCTTGGGCGGACCGAAGAAACTGTTGATGTTTCGATCAAGCAAGCTGAACAGGTTCAAGCCAGTGCAGCCGATGGGAAAAACTCGTTGATCGACCTAACCCAGGCCATGGAACGAATCGGTGAATCGAAAGTGCAAATGGAAGAGGTGATTGAAATCATCAAGGAGATCTCAATCAAGACAGAAGCCATCGACAGCATTGCCTTTCAAACAAAACTACTGGCCTTTAACGCATCGGTTGAAGCCGCTCGAGCTGGCGAACACGGGCGAGGCTTCGCCGTCGTCGCCGACGAAGTGAACAAGCTGGCACAAATGAGTGCTGTTTCATCTCGTGAAATCGATGAGATGATTACAAGAAGCCAAGATCAC
>NYZX01000084.1 GCA_002686065.1 Pseudobdellovibrionaceae bacterium
ACCAAATTCAGGCGTGGCACAGCTTAAATAATCAGCAATAACCTTTTCACATTCCACATCCGCTTCGGATACAAGGCCCGCTTTGTCCTTGCTTTGAATGTTCTCTAACCTACCGAAATAATACATTAATACCTCGCGGCCGACAGCGCAGGCTTCTTTCGATATGCGTAAATATTCGGCGATTTTAACCGGATCCATAGACTTGGTTTTCCCTGTTAATAGGTCCATGTCAAGGCGTTGACTCGTTGACCAAAATAAGGGCAAGGCTTAGTATGAAAATTACAGGTATTCTTCCTGTTTTCGGGGGTTTAAGGATGATAGCTAATCAAAGCGGTTTTATTTCAGACACTTGGCTGAAACTCACGCTCGTTTTCTTTCTTTGTTTGTTCGCATTTTCCGTTGGAACCTTTATCGGTAAGGAAATGAGCGACAAAGAGCAACGAATGGCCAGTGCCATCGCTGAACAACAAGGCCGCTCGACGGCTTCTGTCGCACCAGCCGAAGCCATGCAGCCAAATCAAATTGCAACCAACGAAGANATCAAAGCTTTAAGCGAAGAGTTCTTAGACGACACTCCTGTTTCCGGTGTTGAAGGCTCTGAACCAGCTGTTGCTCCAGAAAACAAAATGGCCGCATCACAAGCTGAAAAGATCTTAGAACAAGAACTGACATTAGGTGCAGCACCANCTAAAGCAGCACGTCCGAATATGGCTATGGATAAAAAAGTCCTTACTCCAACTGCGGATCAAAACCGTATTGCACAGGGGGACTCGCCGGCTCCAACACCTGTCGAAAATAAACGACGACCAACAAGTGTTCTTCCAAAGTTTGCACCCGCGACCATCGGAAAATACACGCTGCAAGTGGCCTCGTTTTCAACCCAAGCCGAAGCCACTAAGCGAGCAACAGAACTTCGCAGCAAAGGCTTTGAATCCTTTATTGTTCCGGCTGTTGTTCAAGAGCGACAGTGGTTCCGCGTCAGTGTCGGTTTATTCGAATCGCGTGGCGCCGCAACTGACTACTACAAAAACCAGTTCGATCGTCAGCTAGCTGGTGTCGACACCGCCTTAGTTCAAAAGATCGTTAAGTAATTACGCTTGTTTTTAGCTTGTTCCTATAAAGCCAAACCTGACTCGGGTTTGGCTTTTTCATTTTCGGCCAGTAAGCCTTTCAATCCAGGTCGATCCGGACACCCCCATCGCTTTCTAGCTTGTACCTCTGTGCTGATCGTTGTTATTCGCGGGGTTCGACTTAACATTTCGACCATTTCCATCTATAAAGAGCCTCCAACATAAGGGCTATATTCATGCATGAAGAGAGTTTATTTGCAGACCGGCTGAANCCGGTACAGTTAGAAGCCGTCGAGACCCTTAAGGGTCCATTGTTGATTTTGGCTGGTGCGGGATCTGGGAAAACTCGTGTACTTACCCACAGGGTCGCAAACCTCATCGCCACAGGTGAAGCCAGTCCTTCGCAGATCCTTTGCGTGACCTTTACCAATAAGGCTGCACGCGAAATGGAAGCGCGAACGACCAACCTTCTTGAAAGCCTTGAAATCCCCGTGTTTGAACCCATGTGGATTAGCACCTTCCACTCGATCTGCGCGCGCATTCTTCGTGAGGACATCCACCTTCTTGGATACCAACCCTTTTTTGGGATCTACGATAGCTCGGATCAACTAAGCCAAATCAAACGAGTGATGGCNCAACTGGGAATTAACGACAAAGTTTTTCCAGCGAAATCCATCCAAGCCTCGATCAACGGCGCCAAGATGCTTGGCCTAAGCCCCGACGATGTCGGCCGCAAGGGATCGATCTATATCGATGATCGTGGAATCGAAGTTTACAAGCTCTATGAACAAGAGATGAAAAAATCAAACTCGTTAGACTTCAGTGATCTACTGTTAAAAACCTACGAGCTTTGGACGACACACCCTGAAGTCCTTGAGCGCTACCGCGATAAATTTCAATTCATTATGGTCGACGAGTATCAAGATACGAACCATATTCANTACAAACTGGTCAAAGCCCTGGCCTCGGGCCACCGCAACCTTTGCGTCGTGGGNGATGAAGATCAGTCGATCTACAGCTGGCGTGGGGCCGACATCCGCAACATCTTGGATTTTGAGGAAGACTTCCCTGAAGTCAAAACGGTCAAACTAGAAGAAAACTACCGATCCAGTCAGACCATCGTAAAAGCCGCGACCGCTGTCATTAAGAACAACTCGCAACGAAAAGATAAAACGCTGTTCACGTCAAACGACCTCGGGGACAAGATTGTCGTCCGGGAAGAAACAAACGAACATGACGAGGCCCGCTTCGTGGCTAACCAAGTTCGCTTAATGGTTCAACAGTCAGAATACGGCTACAAGGACATGGCTGTATTTTACCGAACCAACGCACAGTCGCGAGTGATCGAAGACCAACTTCGAAGTAANCATATCCCCTACCGCATTGTGGGTGGTGTGAAGTTCTACGAGCGCATGGAAGTGAAAGACGTCCTTTCCTACATGAAGCTTCTACTTAACCCCACCGATGATATTGCTTGTAAGCGTGTTATCAACGTCCCGACTCGTGGAATCGGCAAAACCACCGTGGAAAAAATCGACGACTTGGCTATGACTATAGGGAAGCCCTTCTATGAAGCCATTTCAGATGCCATCCAACAGAAATTAGTCCACGCTGGCGCCGTTAAAAAACTGCGTGGCTTCGTCGAACTGATCGAGCGGCTTCGCGGCATTGCTGAAAGCCATAACTTGAGCGATCTCTATCTGGCGATTCTGGATCAAACCGAATATGTCATTAAACTAAAAGAAGAAAANACCACAGAAAGCTTGGCTCGCGTCGACAACTTAGAAGAACTCAACAACGCGATTTCGCAGTTTGAAAAAGAGCGTGAAGCTGAAGCCAGTCTTCAAAGCTTCCTTGAAGAGATGGCCTTGGTCAGCGACGCCGACCAAGTTCAGGATGACGAACACACCGTCACCATGATGACCCTACATATTTCTAAAGGCCTCGAATACCCTGTCGTCTTTATCGTCGGCATGGAGCAAGGCCTGTTCCCAAGCGGGCGTTCGTTGGGTGAAAACAACGAAGACGGTCTTGAGGAAGAACGTCGCCTGGCCTATGTCGGTATGACCCGCGCCGAAAAGAAGTTGTTTTTGACTCACGCGAAAACTCGGCGTGTCTGGGGTGCTGAACAGATGAACCCTCCCAGCGAATTCCTGCAAGAAATCCCAGAAGAATTCGTCGATCGCCAGTCGGCTGTCGCGGGTCTTGGACGCTTCGGTAGCCGCTTCGTGGACAACTACGATGCCTCACAAAGCTTTCGGTCACAGCCAAGACAGCGCAATCAACAACGCGAACACGTTCAGGACTTCCCTGACTACGAGAACTTTTCAGATTCAGGCGGCGACGGCGCCTTTCAAAAGGGTGAACGAGTTCGTCACCCCACCTTCGGGACGGGGTCGATTTGGTCTGTTGAAGGAAGCGGCGACACTCAAAAGGTCGGCGTGATGTTCCCCGGCAACCGACTTAAAAAATTCGTCGTCAAATACGCCCGACTAGAAAAGGTCTAAACCCACACTGTGAATTAGTGATACGTCACTTTTCCGAGACCGCGTGCGTCTAGCGCGCCTGGTCTCGGAAAAGTGACGTATCACTAATGCGAGACTGGTTGCGTCTTTTTTGGGGATTGGGCGGGGCTTTAGAGCCAGTCGGTGAGATCGCTTGGGACTTCTAGATTGCTTTCGTGGGGGTCCAGATAGTCGGCTTCGATGCCGTCCCAACCGCAAAATCTTCGCCTTCCCCCCTTGTGTTCAATGATGAAATTCGGAGTTAGCCCCGCTTTGCCGCCGCCCTCTGGAATATCAACAGACAGGTTCGGCATCGCCAACCCCGACAGACTCCCCCACAGCTGTTTTTGAATTTCCAAAGACTGGTCAATGCTAGTCCGTAAATGATCCGTCCCTTCAGACGGATCGCACTGATGCATATAGTAGGGCTTCACGCGCAAATACAAAAGTCGCCTTGATAAAGCGCGAACAACAGCTGCATGATTATTCACTCCGTTCAACAAGACCATCTGGTTAAACACTGGATTTCCATAGTCCACAAAGCGTTCGACCGCCTCTGCCGCCGACTCGGTCAGTTCACGCGGGTGATTGAAGTGAGTCATAATATAGACAGGCTTATGCGAGCGAAACATCTTCGCCAACTCATTCGTCACACGAAAGGGGTTCACTACTGGAACCCTAGTGCCGACACGAATGATTTCAACATGCGGAATCTGGCGAAGGTCATAGCAAATCTTTTCCAGCTTTTGATCCGAGAGGGTCAGAGGATCACCACCAGACAGTATCACTTCTGCGATTTTCGGAGTGCTTCGAATATAATCCAAAGCCTGCTGGTATTCATCCTTTGCAGGAAACACCTGATCCTGAGCCGTGAAGTGCTTACGGGTACAATACCGACAATACATCGAGCAAAAATCAGTCACCAAAAAAAGACAACGATCATCGTAACGGTGAATAATCCGTGGGGCCGGATTGTTTTGTCGCTCCCCTAAAGGGTCTAACATCTGCTGAAGACCAGGACTTAGCTCGTCACTGGATGGAAGAAGAATCTTTCGAATCGGATCATCCTGTGGTCGCCCCATGGCCAAGCTTGCATAATAAGGCGTCGAGCGAACACGAAACAATTCCGCACCACTTTCAAAGGCCTGAGATTCACTGGCCGACAGCTCAAAGTGTTTTTCAAAATCACTTCGGCTGACCAAAGCGGATTTCGACTGCCACTTCCAATTCGTCCATTCCTCCTGGCTGATTCCAGGCCAGGGCTCTATTCGTGGAAACTGAATACTCATGACATCTATATATATGAGTTCAAATCAGCCGTCACACCCGCTTTCAGCCGGACGAGGATTGTCACTTTGGGGTGTTCATAGTTTAAACGCAGCTAAGGCCTTGGAATTGGGGCACTTTTTAAAGTGTGGAAGACACTGTCTGCTTTGTTTTTCGGGCGTCTAGAATTTTAACACCCCCTAGTATCATGCTAACCACCTGAAATCACAGGACTACTAGCTGTTTGGCATGAGCGGAACGGATCTTGGATTACCTAGAGGTTGAGATCACTCTTATGGAGGAAATTATGAAGCGATCAACAACCAGAAAACAAACCTACCTGACTTTGATGTTATTCGGAGCCCTGGGGTTGAACGCAGGATTACAGCTGGAGTTTCAAAGCCCTGGTGGTTCTGCAAACCTCAGTAGTGATATTTCCATTCGAAGACAGCCTTTAAACAGCCAAACCGGCGGAACATCATCTAGCCGCAGCGGCGGACAACGGACATCCAACGTCACAGTTGTTGCCAGCGAAGGTGGGACTCCACAAAAAGCGGTTGTCTGTGAAGACGTCACCGTCACTCGTGGACGAGGCCGTGATCGCGTCGAAAAGAAGCAGCGACTTTGCTTCGCCGGCGTCGACGAAAACGCTCAGTATGAAGATGAAAATGGACAAAGCGGATCTAGCCGTGTCACTCAGTATGACATTCGTTTGTTTGATGCCGTTGGACGCGTCGAAGATACCGAAGCATCACTTTCAAATGATTTAGCTAGCCGCACGGACCTATTATTCTGTGGCGATTGCGACGGAGCCCAAAACTCCGGTGTTCTAGGAACAGCCGACGCTGTTGCCCGCATTCTTTTTGTTCAAGCCCGCGAAGATCTTAAGCGTCAGATGGAAAGTGAAATGGATCGCGAAATCAACGATGCACAAGCCGCAAAGTGTGAAGGACCAGGGTACCGCAAAGGGGACCTGGAAGGCGACTGGGGTAAGTGCATGATCGATCGCATTGCCTTAGCAGCAGAAGATCGTGACCAGGACCCCGAAAGAAAATCACCTGAACAGCTCACTCAAGAACTGAAGCGCTACATCGATAGTGCACTGAAAAGTAATAACGAAGAAAAACGGGTGAACGCTCAAATGCTTCTTGCTGAGCTTCGTGACTCTGTGTCAGACCCAGAACTTAATGATATCGCTGAAGGTGCCGAGGGTGTTGCCATCTACGCAAGCTCAATGCTTTCGCAGTCAGTTGTCGAGCCACAACTTGCCAGCCTAACACTAGACGCTATCAGCGCGAAGTACTGCCGTGCCCAACCTCAAATGAACTACAACAGCTGGGGCCCCTTCTACATGAGCTCCGTAGACTACTCAAACAACTGCCAAGAGCAAGTTCAGCAAGTTATGTCGGACGCAAACAACCTTGGTAACATGTTTGTTCGAGGTGGTCAGTTAGACGACGGTTTCAGTGTCACTGGTGCTGCTCGACTTAACGAGTTGATGCAACAACACCGCAGCAACCCATTGGTTCGCGAATCAAACAGCTACCAAAACTTGCTACGATTACTACAACGTGATCCTTACACAGGGCAGACCAGCACTAGCTTTCTTCCATTCTTACAGACTGTGACCCAAAACCCGCAGTCTCTAGAGAGCTTGTCTCGCCAGTTCCCCACTTTGACATCTGAAATCTACGGCGCCATAAACAGCCCTGACTTCAGAAATGCTCGAGGCGCTGGCCAAATTGCCACCGACTACTTATATCGATCAGACGTCAGTGTGAACCCGTTCACATCAACGGCGAACAACTTAAGCCCGACACTTTCGACCTTTAATCACTCAAACAACCAGGTCTCTCGTCTTGGTAACCGAGCCCTTGGTAGCCGCACTCAAAGCAGCTTCCGAACTCAATCACTTAGCGGAGCACGCGGCAATACAGGTGTTACCTCAAACCAGTCTTTGACTTACACACCTCGCGGACAAAGCCAAGTCTACACGGGCGTTACACCAAGCTATTCGAACTCTCAGGTCCAGCCACAACCACAGTCATTTCAACGTCGTCAGCTTAGTAGCGGCAACAACGTCACATCCAACCGAGTCAACACAACGAACAGCCGCACTGGCAACGTGATGTGGAATTCAAACCTATAATGTCTGGATTGTCTTTCCTAAGACATTTTATTCTAGGACTTTCGATACTGGCGGCGCTAACAAGCACCGCCTTTTCTGGTTCCAATCAATTAGTCACGTCCGATTGTTCTGGCCCATTTCAGCGGGCCGATTATCAAGCAAAGCGCCAAATCGCCTTACGAACATACGAACAAGCCAGCTCGACTTATCGGGTCTCACGTCTTTTAATGACGCTATTCTTCGCAGTGAACATTGCCAAAAAAGACTTACACCTCGAACACTTTGACCGACTCACCGATACAGAAAAGTCAGACCTCGCCCGAAACGCCAATGCCTTACACGAAAGGCATCACGTTCCTATTCGCTTCAAAGAAAGTCCGTTTAAAGAACCAGATTACGACTACCGAATCGGGTCCCTCGACATGATCTTTGGCATTGCCGCTCGACGTTCGCTTTCGGTCATAGCCATGACCAGCCAATCCTATCAAACGAACCAACCTGTGGACCTATCCAATCACCCCATTCACATCGATGAGCGCGATTTAGAGGACTACCCCTTACCTCACAGGATTTTCATGAACTCATTTCGTCGAAAGTGGAATGAGGTCGTAACCCCTAACAACTCAAACTTTATCGAGTTTTGGAGCCTGGTCCAGCACGCCTTCACCGAAATCAAACCCCTTCTTCGTCAAGACCCTCAAAGCCAACGGCAGATGGATGTCCTTGACGAGTTCCGGAAGGCTTTTTACTTATTAACGGATCACCCTCTTCACCGAGCAAATATTGAGCGCCTAACTGACCAGGACTTTGCCCAACAACACAACCAACACTTTAAAGTTATCGAGTCCTTTTAAGCATAAAAAAACCCAGGGGTCTCCCCCTGGGCCCTGCCCGCCATACAAGATGTATTCAAAGTTGCTTATCAAAGTTGAAGATTCGTCGATGTTTCCAAAGATGAATTCTAGAAGCTTATGGCGACCTTAGTTATCAATCCTAAAACAGTATTGGTGCTTTCACCAGTGCCAAGTTCGAAAGCTGACCCCGGCATGAAGTAGGCCACTTCGTTATGCCAGGTAATACGATCGGTTGGCTTATAAGTTAGACTAACGTCAACTTCGTACCCTAGATCAGTGTCACCACCGACACGATCTTCAATCAAACTTCCAGTTACAATACGAACTCGGGTATTCCACTTATCCGACCATTTAACAGTCACGTAAGGAGACACATAGTAAGCGTTGGTGATCGCTTCGACGTCGACTCGTGAATTACTAGACTGCTGGTCCCCACGAAAAAAGGCTGTCCCTAAAAGGTCTTGTGATCCTAGCTCGTGATTAAACAACAAAGTCGCCACATCATAGTTTCGGTCAAACAAGAAGCCTTCAAACTCACCACCAGAAGAGGCATCATCACCCTGCGCATAACCGGCATTCAAACCCCACGTGTAGCTTGAATTCTTAGGGAAGTACTCGGCCTCAAGAGCAACGCCAGAACCACCAAAGGTCACGTCAGCTCCATCTCCACTGATGACACCATATTTACCATCAGCAAAAGCACCTTCGATACCAACACGGAACTCTTCACCGCGACGCTCGATATGAAGGTTAAACTGATCAACCTCGATCGCCTCACGCGATGCACTTGGAGTCCCACTACCACCACCAATACCAGTGTCGCTAGCCGGAGTGTCGTTACCCTGACTTCCCGAGCGTCGTGCTTGATACATGACTCCCATGGCTAAATCAGAATCCGGGTTGTCGTAAATCAACTGAACAGAGTACTCGTTCACATCATCTATGTTTTTGCTAAGACTGTTCTCGACAAGCTTTGCATACATAGGAGTGACGGTTAGGTTTCCAAGAACCAATTTGTAAGCCAATAAATCGCGGGTGTCGTACCAGTGATCAAATTCGCCATCACCAGCATTATGAGTCATACCCAACCCGAAATGAAGAGGAGCACGCCCAACAATTAAGGATCCGAACTCATGCGTGTATGTCATATAAAGCTGAGTGATCTCGAGCTCTTCTGCTGCTTGTTTTTCACCCAATGTGTTCGACTGATCACCTGTGCTGGCCGTTGACCCCGAGTTGTTCAGACCATCCCCGAAGAAACCACCCACTTGCGAGTTCGCCAGCGTCGAATCACTACTATTTATAATGTCAAAACGGCCGATAATGTCGATACCATCGCTAGCAACAATCTTCGGACGCAAAATCAAGTGATGAAGTCCGTAGTCCTTGTTGCCACTGCTTGAGTTCACTTCCGAAGCTGAAATCGCGTAAGCTTCAACCCGGTACAAACCAGACCACTCAAGATCCCCTGCATCGGCTGATGAAATTGCTGAAACGCAAAAACCAAGACCAACAACAACCTTAACGACACTTGGTCGAATGGTAGTTAAAAAATCGCGCATAGAGACTCCCCGCACTTTGGACTAAAGATTAGCAATTCGACTTAGGCAGTCAAATAAAACATTACGTTGCCATACAATACATTACATACTTTGGTCCTGCGTCGAAGAAAAAAAAAGCAGCACATAAAGTGCTGCTTTTCATCGCATTCTTTTTTTTACGAAGCGCGTTTACTTATCGACCACGCCAATCAATTCACTTTCGCGAAGAACAAGAACTTCGACATCGTTTAACTTGAATGGTCCACCAACATAATGATCATACATGACGCGGTCACCAACCTTTACATCCATTGATTTCAAGTGACCTCGCTTCGACGTCACACCTGGTCCGACCGCGCGCACAACACCACGACTTGGTTGCTCTTGCATCATGCTTGGAATGTATATCCCACCTGGCGTTGTATCTACGATAGGATCCAGCTCGACAAGAACACGGTCCCCAAGCGGAGAAAACAACTGATCCCAAGGCAAAGTCTTCGTTTTTGCTGCAGCTTTTTTCAGCGCCGGCTTTTTGGGCGCCGCTTTTTTAGGCGCTGACGCCTTGGCTTTCGGTGCCGCCTTCTTCGTGGCTGACTTTTTTGACACAGACTTCTTTGCCGCTGTTTTCTTTGCCGACGCCTTTGTTGTCTTCGACTTTTTTACAGTCGACTTTTTGGCCACTTTCTTTTTACTGATCTTTTTACTGACCTTTTTAGCAGCCTTTTTTTTCGTCACGGATTTTTTAGCTGTTTTTTTCTTCGCTGACTTCTTTTTAGTCACCTTAGCTTTTTTCTTGGCCGCTTTTTTCTTCGTCGCTTTCTTTTTGGCTGTCTTTTTCGTCGGCTTCTTTTTTACCGACTTCTTAGCCGCTTTCTTTTTGGCCTTTTTTGCCGTGGATTTCTTTACAGCCTTCTTTTTTGTGGCCTTCTTTTTAGCAGCCTTTTTGGCGACCTTCTTTGCCGATTTCTTAGCGACTTTCTTTTTGGTCGCCTTTTTAACTGTTTTTTTCTTCGCTACCTTCTTCGCTTTTTTCTTTTTAGTTGCCACGACGCGACATCTCCTCTTCAAAATATTTACGATATAAAATGTCCCACTCGGAGCTTCCTTCGACGACGCCACGCTTTAAAGAGGCCACCTTCTGGCGGGCCGCCTCGTCAATAGCCTGCATTTGTGCGACGAATTTCTCCATCGCCTGCTTGCCCGTTTGCATCGCCTTGTCATCATCCGAGTAATCGACAAGGTCATCTTTCCAAAGTCCGTCTATAATTAGATACGCAAAATGTCTAGCTCGCTCTTCCGAGATCAAAGGATGATTCCTTTCTCTTTGGCCATTTTTTTCTTTAACAATGGGAACATCTTATAACGTTGGAATTCACCAGGGTGCTGAGCTTCCATTTGATCCATCATTTTATTGATTTCTTCATCGAGCTGCTTTTCCCGCTCGAAATCAGCATGGATGTACTGGATCGCTTTTTGAGTCGCTTGCCCTTCATCCACCTTGAATTCGATCAACCGCTTTTCTTTAAGGGCATCGAATACCAACTTAACCATTTGTTTGATTTGATTATCTGTTAAACGCATGGCTAAAGTGTAGCAGACGCTTATGACCTTAAAAAGATTTGTTAAACTGATCCTCTTAATAGTGACGCCAATCATCATTGGCGCCGTGATTTGGTCTGTCCGACTTTATGTGGGCATATCTGAACGTATTCAAAATGGCTGGTTTCCACCGCCAATTGAAATCTACGCACCAGGCATCAAGCTTCAAGCCGGTCAGTACCTGGCTCCAGAGTCTTTTAAGCAAGAACTCAAGGACCAGGGCTTTATCGAGCGCCAACGCAGCGGCCCACTTCAAGAGTCCGAATTTGAAAAATTGGACCTAGAATCATGCCAGCGGGTGCTTCCCGAAGAAATCGACCCCCTGGCTAAGGACTGCTACCTTATACGTCCTAAAAAACCAGCGGATCTTGTTGCCGTCGTGATATCCATCGACGCCAGCCTGAAACAGCTGTACTCGGGAGAGCCACTTTCCCCAACAAGCCAAGTCTCGTTCCGCCCGACCTTGTTAGCACAAGAGTTCGAAGGCCAACTGATGAGCCGAAAGTACAGCCCCTTAAGCGCCTTCCCACTTCTTTGCCTCCAAGGAATCACTGCCATCGAGGACAAGCGCTTTCTTGAACACTCAGGAGTCAGCCTCAGCGGCACGCTCCGCGGAGTCTACGGACTAATCACTGGACAACGAGAACTCGGCGGCGGAAGCACAATCACCCAACAGCTGGTTAAGAACTACTTTTTAACCAGCGAACGCACCATTTCCAGAAAAGCGACAGAAATTATCATGGCTTTAATTTTAGAGGCCATGGTCGACAAAGATACGATTTTAGAAAACTACCTGAACGTGATCTATATGGGTCAAAACGGNCCGTTTCAAGTTCGTGGGTTTGCCGCTGCCGCCGAAAACTACTTTTCTAAGCCCGTCGAAAAACTGGAACTTCACGAATGCGCTTTTTTGGCTGGACTATTAAACAACCCAGGGAGGTTTTCCCCATTCAGAAAAGATCCATCCCCAGGGCTACAACGACGTGAACGCGTCCTCGAAAAGATGCTTGAAAACGGCTTTATTACCGATAGACAAAAACAGATCGCATCCTCAAAGCCCCTTCCGAAACGCACAACTGATGACGAAATACAGCCGGCCCCTTACTTTATTGACGCCATCCGGAAAGACCTTCGAGCCAAAGGCGTCGACCTGGAACAAGGAATTCGTGTTTTTAGCACGATTGATCTACGAGCACAGAAGTCCGCATCAAAGGCGCTCAACTCAGCCCTGAATGACATCGTCAATCGACATGAGACACTAAAAATCAAAGAAAAAGGCGGGCAAAAATTGCAAGCCATGGTTTTAAGTGCCGACATAAAAACAGGGCAGGTCATTGCCCTGATCGGTGGTCGCGATTTTCGAACATCACCCTTTAACCGGGCCATCGATGCCCACCGCCAGGTTGGCAGTATCATGAAGCCGATCGTGTACCTAACAGCCTTAGAAACGCTGACCGAGTCTGGCACTCCCTATTCGCCCATGACCGTTTTAACGGACGAGCCTTGGACATATAAATACGACAGACAGAGCTGGTCGCCAGTGAACTACGACGAAGCCTTCCGCGGCCCGATCCCTCTGTTCTGGGCTTTGAAGAACTCGATCAACGTACCGACCGCCAAACTCGGTATCAGTGTTGGTCTGGAGTCAATTATCGACACGGCCAAACGGATTGGCGTGACCTCACCGCTAAAGCCGTTTCCAGCAATCACACTTGGCGCCTTCGAGCTTTACCCAATGGAGGTACTGACCGCCTACCTCACCATTGCTCGCTTTGGAAGTCGGGTTCAGACCAAGCTATACACTCGAGTCGAAACCTTAGATGGGCGCCTTATACTTGAGCCACGATCCGAACAGGACCAGGTCCTGTCCAACGACAAAGCCGCCCAACTGGTCGGCATGATGAAAAACACCTTAGCCTCGGGAACAGCACAATCTGCTCGAGCCTGGGGATTCTCCCACACGGCCGCCGGTAAAACTGGCACAACCTCAGACAGCCGAGATGCCTGGTTCGCTGGGTTCACACCAAATGTTTTAACTCTCGTATGGGTGGGCTATGACAACAATAACAAGCATGGCCTTACTGGAGCCTCGGGCGCATTGCCGATCTGGTCCCTATTTATGCGCGACTACTTGAAGGGAACTGAAAACCTAGATTTTCAGTGGCCTGAAACCGTCGAGGCCGTCGATGTGTCTAAATCTGAGATCATGGAAATCGTTGGGCCAGAGCTTTGGGAAAAAGTCCCAGAAAAGACCGAATTGGTCTTCCCTGTCGGCGAACGCTAGGCCACAGACGGCGCAACTGGCCCTATTTCGTCCACCTATGAGAAGATATTCATAAAGGAATTCTTTTGTTTTCCGTATTTATGCCGATAATAGGATCAAGGCCGATGTTGTACGTGTGCTGAGCTACCAGTCCGGCGACCTCGATAAAGAGACCATGACTCCAACATCCGCGCCCCAAAGGGAATGATTGGAGCCCGTATGTTAATTCGATTATTTATCTTTTTTATTGGCCTTATGTTGTACACAACAGCATCAACCGGCACCGGCATTGAAGAAATTCAAATTGAAATCGCGAAAGAAAAGGATGCGAAAGACGAATCGGAAGACCGAGACGATATCGCTTAGTACCCAATCCCTTTTAGTCCCAAAAACAAAAAAGCCGAAGCAGTCCGCTTCGGCTTTTGTTTTTTAAAATGATTGGATCCAGGCTTACTGGTTGCTGTTAACCAAGTCAGTGATTTGGTCAATCGCATCGTTCGCAGAAACACCTAGGTTTCCAGCGATCGCTTCGATACCGGTTTGAGTTCCAGAACTCACTTCACCGCCCTTTTCCATGTCAGCGATATAGCCATTGATTGTCGATACAACCAAATCAGCATCTGACTTAAAGGCCACTTCGATCAGCTCTTTAGCATCCGCTTGAGAGATCTCACCACCGGCACTGCGTACACGGTTGACGGTATCAACCATCGCTAGAATCTCACCAACGTGCGGCTTGTTTTCAACAGCTCTCATACTTGGAGCCACTTCAAACAAGTTTCCAGCCATCGTTGCAAAGTAAGCGCGAGTGGCTTTGGAACGAGCCGCTGCATTAGTTAGACCCGCCTGGTGGGCGATCGCCTGCTCGACTTCATCATAAACGACATAAGTGTCATAACCTTCATACTCACCAAAACCAATGCTGATCACTTCTTCAGCTCCACCGATGGTGCCACCATAGTAATGATCGACTGGAGGACCCAAAAACAGCGAATCATCCAAATACTGTGACGCTGAATCACCGCGGTAGTAATCAATCAAGTCGACAACGAAGTAACGGACTTCATAGCCATCATCCAAAGCGATAACGGCACACTCTGGACAGGTGTTTTCTTGTAGTGTCGTACTTTTCGCAACATAAGCACGGCCGTACTCTTCAGCACTTAGACGATCGGCAAAGGCTTCAGCCAGTGACAGCTGATCAACAACCTTTTTGTTGCTTTTGCTTCCACCACCACAATTGATCAGTGACAAAGACATCGCCGCAATCGCTGCGACAGAAATAAGCTTTTTCATAGAATCCCCTTCTAATAGTTTTGTTCCTACTCCTTGAACCGAACTAGTTGAGCCACTTAGGAATGTCTATAAAGGGCCCATGTGATGAAAAGGTTTCAGCGCGTTTGTGCAGATAAAACAGATCGACGGACATGGATCTATGCAAAAGCCTGATTTAAAGGCTTCAAAAAAGCTATTAGCGAATAGAAAGACTGCGAATCTCAACACCATCAGGTGATTCACTGGACGGGCACAGAAAGCTGATCCGTGCATTCTTTTCATGGTCAAAAACTGACCACTTCAAGGGCGCGCACCCATTTGGAACTTTAAAACTGTTTTCGACCCGCGGGTAAAAGCCGTCTGATTTAAGCTGAACCGCTCGAACCATCCGGCGAAAATGTTGAGACGCATCGTCAATGACGTAAAGTCTGTTTTGACTCCAGACAGTTTGGTACACCAAGGTTTGAATCTTGTCGTATAAAGTAAAACGAAGACGTGGGAAAAGGTGAAACTCTGAATCTGACACACCTAGGTTTTTTAAAACAAGATGGTTCTTCGAGTATCCAAAAAACAAATCTGATGATGCTACCCGATAGACACCCTCGGCTCCCCGAGCTGGATCCTGCTCATCCGGCAGTAAAAAGCTCTTAAAATCCGACAGGCCCGAGTCCTGGAAGCTCAACTGCAAGCGGTCCTGAGACTGTTGTAGCAACCAATAATCCTCAGGGGCCCGATCTTTTGAACGATGATATGGAATGGCGACTCCGCTAAGCAAAGGCCCCATCTCTGGTTGCCGAACAAGGCTCCACTGCCCTAACCCCTGAAATCGAACTTCAACATAGGTGGGTAGCGAGTCGGTGCGATACCGTTTAAGCTCAAATATGCCGACAGGATCTTCACCGGCCATCACTGGCTTCGCAAGAACCAGTTCGACCCGTCCCGTTTCCGGCAAATTCATTGCTTCCTTTAAGTCTTCCTCAAAAGAGATGTCATTCAAAGTCCGAAGCTTATATTGCGCGTCTTCAGAATCAGGAACCAGACAATGAAAGCGTTTGCCACGCTCTTCGGGATGACGACGCTCTGGGGTCGTTAAAAACTGTCCTTCGGCCTGTCTTGAGAAACTACTAAAGCACAGGTAAGACAACTGTCCTTCCTGCAACGAGGGACGCCAAGTAAAGTACCCCTTGCCGAACAATTGACTTTCTATATCAGCACGCAATGCGGAAACTCGCTGCGAGCTGCCTTCACCGAAAACTTCGAACTCAGCCAAATAGTCAAAGTCACTATTTCCTTCACCCCGCAGTGGCCGGCCGTCACCAGAGTACAAGTGGTGCCGAATGCTTAAACGCGGGCGACTATGATAGGTGATAAACATATAGTCCGGACGATCATCACCATCTAAATCCAATCGATAAAAATCATTATTGTACTGCTCAGCTTGAATGGTTTGATCGATAATCTTCCGATACCCCTTGGCTTGCGGAGCGAAGACG
>NYZX01000085.1 GCA_002686065.1 Pseudobdellovibrionaceae bacterium
AAAAAAAGGCCCGAAGGCCTTTTTTTAAACGTAAGCACCCGCTTTGATTTTTTCTAGAATAATCTTTTCAGGGGTCAGCGGATCCTTCGGATTTACCGAGAATACAGACTGCTGCTCGCAACGAACTTTGTTCTTAACAAGCCATTGAAGAATAGCAGCCACCTTTTTATTCTTCTTATCCTGAAAAAACGGATCGTTTTGAAGGGCATCTTTCGCCTTTTTCAATGCACGCGCGTCACTACTGTTTTTTTCGATCACGTCGTAGACGTGAAGGTCATACTTTTTCACATCTTCGGGAAGAACACCTAAAAATCGAACTTCAGGCGCCGAAAAGTCAGAGTTCCGAATCAAACTGGCCGCACTACCAGCCTTCAAAGTTCTGTAAATATTTTGAAGTGTGTAGGCATCCAGATCTCCGTAAAAGTAGATCGGCACACGAAGCTGATCTTGAATCGTTTTACACCATCCACGGACAGCGTTACTGGGGACCCCTTGAGCACCCATAACAATGCATTTGTTTCGACGAGTAAATCCGTTCGTCACCAAAGTATTCGCCGTACCTTCTGATTCAACCACCAAGCAAAAATCGATTTTCGACTTCGCCTTCAGCTTAAGGGATTGAGGCTTGTTCTTTGGCTGAAACGGACTGGTACCTAGGCTACTAAGATCAACCGTCGCCTTGCTTCCATCAGGCATCGTCTCGGTTACAACCAGTTGTTGCGAATAGGTTTGCCCACCACGGTCGTTGGCAAAGCAGTTCAGTTCTTCACGATAAACCTCAAGAAGGTCACCGATATAATCGATGACGCTATCACTTTCGGTCTGTTCTTGGAAATCCAGAGGCTTATAGTACTTATCAGACTTCACAAAACCTTTAGATATATAGTACAGCTCACGCTTCGTGTTCACAGCACCGGTTTGCAGGTTGTTCAGTAAAATCTCCAGCATAAACACTGTCCTGGCCAGCTTCTGAACACTTGAAACGTTCAGCTCGGTCCGAACCATTTTATCGCCAGGGGTCAGATAACCCACTTTAGAATCATAAATCGAGTTATCTAAAGAAGCTTTAACCGCCTCTAGTGTGGGTCGCTTCCCACCCTCAAGGTCTTTAAGCATCTGATCACAAAGAAGCTTGGCTTCTTTCGGGATATCTTTCGTGATTTTTCGAATCTTGTGCATCGCCATGTTTCAAACCCTCAACTTACTTCTTCGGCCGAACAGCTTTTTTCTTCGCTGCTTTTTTTGCGGTCGATGTTTTAGAGACCTTCTTTTTCGTCGTCGCTTTTTTAGTGGCCGTGGCTTTGGTTGTCGCAGCCTTCTTTTTCGTCGTCGCAGCTTTTTTGGTCGTCGTTGCCGCCTTCTTTGTCGTCGTCGGCGTCACTTCCTCGGTGAGATCTTCTTCAATTTCCTCACCCAAAGCGGCCAGCTGCTTCCGCTTCAATGCTTTTAACTTTTCGTCAGCCACTTCAAGTTCTTCTTGAGCCTCATCCGTGTCACGACCTAGAAGATTTCTAAGCCCCTCAAAGGCCTTACTTTTGCGTCGCTCACCAGCTCCGACAATCTTCGCTAGCCCCTCAACCAAAAGAGGACCAAACTTTTCGATGTGCTGAATCTTACGCTCAAGATCCGCTGCCTTTAGCTCGCGCTTCAAATGGCGGCCAAGTTTTTGACCAGCTCTCATCAACGCCAACCGAATCTCTTCAACCAGCTCATCACTGGCGTCGATCGTTTCCTTTGACGCGTTTTTAAACTTAATAAATGGCGAGGTCACACTGACAGCAAAGACATATGGGCCATTCGGCACGCTATTTCGCGACTGAGTTAAGCCGTAGCTCTTCCAATTAACGGACTCGACGGCTTGGGTGATCGCACAGGCGGCCTTATCGAACTGCAAGGGAACCCGGTTGGCAAAACGCAGTAGCTGCGCTGACTGCTCTTCCGACTGAGACTTATCCAAAAATCGAGCAATTGCGACTTCAACCACGACGGGTTTATGGTCACAAATTCGAGGTTTTCTTGTCACAACGCTAAAGAAATCGACTTCCCCAAGACGGTGGATACTTTTTGCCAGGGATTCTTCGCCGATCGTCAGCACGGACCGCGTTGACGGATTNGCCAANTCGGATTCTTGAATCGCCTGAAAGATCGCCTTGAACTCGGCCTCAGAAATCTTTTGAAGGCCTTGCTTNAAATAGGATTTTTTAAGCCCGGCAGCGACAAAGGCCTTAATCACATTATCTGTGACCCGTGAAAATCCCGTTTTAAGGAACTTATCTAAGGTCATATTTCCGAATAGACCAGCATGAGTAATGAACTCGCCCAGCTTCATCGTGTGAGGGTGAGGCAAAGTCGGTGGCGGAACACGAGGAACATCATCTGTCACGCGCTCGACACGAACCCATTCATTATCAAGAAGCTTATAATTAAGACTTAAATGGGGATTTACTAAGGTGGTTCCCTCTAAGTAAGTCAGAAGACCACCATCACCATTCAACTGAACGCGACCATCGATCCGAAACTCAGCACGAAGACCATGAGGCTTTTCCCAATCAATGGACTCTTTGTCTTTCACCAACCCCTTATTGTGCTTAATGTCGACATCAACTCGTGCTCGCAAGGCTTTACGCATTTTCTTGGTTTTAGTCATCACGATCACACCAGAGGCATTCGTCAACTGCGCCCATGTGGTCGCCGCAGAAATACCGATCCCCTGCTGTCCACGAGAACACTGACCTCGTCCAAACTTTGAAGACGCTAAATACTCGCCAAAGACTTTTGGAATATACTCGGGATCCAAACCTGGGCCGTTATCTTCCACCACGATCTCAATAAGGTCAGTCGACTTGGCCGAGCCTTTGCCGACTTTGGTGATTTCCACAGTAATTTCAGGGGCAATTCCATGCTCTTCACAGGCATCTAACGAGTTATCGACAGCTTCTTTTAGCGTCGTTAACACGGCTTTTAGTGGCGATGAAAACCCAACCTGCTGGAGGTTTTTGGCAAAATATTCGGCGGTACTGCTGGTTGTAATCTTATTAGCCAACGATATTTCCTTGCTGAAAAGTCCGATAAAGTTCTGGAACGGATCGGCTTATCTTAGCTAGTTGGCTTTCAAAAGGTCAACAGATGCGGATTTCGAGGGATCGGTAAAATAAGATCGCCTATTTTTCGTTCAAAAACTCTACAGCTGTTTTGTGTTGCTTGGCTGAGTTACAGGCTTTGCATGCGGTGACGATATTGTCCTTACTTGATTTGCCCCCACGGGCCATAGGAACTTTGTGATCCATCGTCAGCTCGTCGGCTGAAAACCTGTCCTGGCAGTAATAACACAGCCCTGCTTGCAGCTGCTGACGCCACCAGTTTGAGGCCCGAAGCTTTCGCGCCTTTTCCTTTTCTTTTTGTCGGATCTTCGGATCCACCGTGACAAAAAAGTCCATAGAATGGGTATAGGTCATTTTGATGCGATTTGTCAAATTTTCAGACTAGATGCCACCTCTCGGCCCCGGCCGCCGGCTCTCAGGCGAAGACAATTTCTTTACCGGATGAAGCTCAGCGTCGACATTTTTACGAGTTTTATGTAATGTCTAGAAATTCGGAGCACTTAAAGAGGACCCATGACAGAACAAGAAATGGAAAAACGACTTCAGGAAGCCTACCCAGATGCTCAAGTGGCTGTTTTAGATGCCACAGGTGCTGGTAGCTATTTTGAGGTGCGAATCGCATCATCGGCTTTGAACGAGCTTCCTCGAATCAAACGCCACCGTGCCGTTATGGATCTCTTTAAAACAGAATTGGACTCGGGCGAAATTCACGCCCTAACATTAAAGACAGTAACCCTGTAGGAGCGGACATGTCCGACGTAAATAAGCGAATCGAACAACTACTCAAAGACAACAAAGTGATGCTTTTCATGAAAGGAACACCTAGCTTTCCTCAATGTGGGTTTTCTGCTCGTGCTGTCGCGATTTTGAATGAGCTTGGCGCCGAGTTTGGATCATTGAACGTTCTTGAAGACCAAGAAATGCGCGAAGGAATCAAAGCCTTCGGAAACTGGCCGACGATTCCTCAGCTTTACATCAACCAAGAACTGGTTGGCGGAAGCGACATCATGTTGGAGATGTACGAAGACGGCGAACTTAAGTCGACTCTCGAGAAGCTTTAATCGTGAATATCGCTAATTGGGACCGTTTTTGCCGCTATCTTTTCGGCCTATTGATGCTGACTTGGGCATTAATTGGCGGTCCCACTTGGTGTTACATTGGCCTGTACTTACTGGCCACAGCAAGCTGGGGTTATTGCCCCCTTTATCAGGCCGCCAAAATATCCACTCGCAAATAGCCTCTTCCTCGACTTATATCCAATAGACCTTCGAAGAGTCACCCCGCCCTTCAGCCCACCGAATAGACTTCTGTCTCGCTAGAAATCTTATAAAATTCCGATAGTTAAAGCAGGAGACATCTATGAATATTCTGCTTGCTGAGGACGACACGAATATAGCCACCATTGCGCGATTAGCCCTAGAAAAGCTGTCTGGCCACGACCTCACTTGGGTCGACAACGGACAAAAAGCCATCGAGTTACTAAAATCCAATAGCTTCGACGTTGTTCTGCTCGATGAAATGATGCCCGAAAAAAACGGCCTTAGTGCAGCCCAAGAAATTCGAGAAGTCCTTCAACTAAAAGTGCCCATTATCTTTCTTAGCGCAAAGTCTCATAGCGACGACGTCGACAATTTCATGAAGTGGGGCCAAGGCCATATTGCAAAGCCCTTTGACCCTAAAAACCTAAGCCAATTGATTTTGGACATCCTTCAAAAGACTTAAGCATGTTACGCACGATCCGAGCCAAAATCATACTTCTATCGCTCCTGTACGGAGCCTCGATGGCCTGGCTCGGTCAAAAGATCACCTTTGGTTATATCCAGCTTCAAACCCACCATGTTCAGATGAAAATTAGCTATACGGTCACCGAAGCTTCAAGAACGCTTTTGACAAGGAAAGTAACAGACAAAGAATTTTCAAACCTTCAATTGTGGCGAAAAAAGCTGACTCCAGAATACCGCGAAGACCAGTTCTCTAATATTCTTAGCGCTGCCGCCCAAGGACGCTCAGGCCGCCTACGAAACTTGGTCCGAGCCTTTTTAGTGAACGAAACCAGCTATCGCCAAAACCTTCAAAACCAAATCGATTTTTTGGATCACGAAATCAAATACTACGGATCCATCGTCGCATTGATTTTACTACTTAGCCTTTGGCTGCTACTGACGTTTCTACAGCGCTCGATTTTTACTCCAGTTCGACGCATCTCTCAGATCATGGTCGACTTCCTTAACCAAAAGTACACCTACCGATTCACGGTCCCTCCCGACAATGAAATTGGCCACCTTCAGACCAGCTTCAATGCCATGGCCCAGAAAGTTTTAAGCCAGATGGAAGAGCTAAAATCACTCGACCATGCGAAGTCGGAATTCCTAAGCATTGCCAGCCACGAACTACGTACCCCACTAACATCGATCAAAGGGTCACTTAGCTTAATGAATTCAGGTGTCACTGAAGAACTGAATGACGTCACAAAAAACCTGATTCAAATTGCCGAAACCGAAACAGACCGACTGATTCGTTTAATCAATGATTTACTGGACCTGACAAAAATCGAAGCACGAAAGCTTCCACTGGATAAAAAATGGGTCTCTGTTCAAGATTTATTTATGAAAACAAAAGAGTCCCTGCAAGGCTTGGCCTCGTCCGCCGATGTACAGCTGCACGTCGAAGACTCTAACCGCCTGTTGACCCTGGCCGACTTCGACCGCCTTCAACAGGTTTTGGTGAACCTCGTATCCAACGCGATTAAGTACAGCCCTAAAGGCGAGTCCGTCCGCATCGAGTCAAACATCAACATGGATCGAGAGCTTGTCATCACCGTGACAGACAAAGGAAAGGGGCTGAGCCCCGAGGATCAATCCGTCATTTTTGAAAAGTTTCGCCAGGCAACGGGGCCAGAGAACCCTCTTGTGCGAGGGACCGGCTTGGGTTTAACCATCGCAAAAGCCCTTGTTGCTGAGCACGGCGGACAAGTCGGAGTCAAATCAAAGCCAGGACAAGGAAGCACCTTTTATTTTACTTTACCTGACTGGAAGTTAGGCGACAGCCCGGTCGAACAACCAGACCGCGGATGATTAACAGACCCTTATAGATCTTTTAAAAACCTAGCTTCTTGGCCAAATAAGCTGTCCGTCGAACATGAAATAGACTAAACTTGGCCTATGGATCGCGACGAGTTTCAAGCCATGCTAGCCGACCTCAAGGTCGAATACATTGACGACCTCAAACAAAGACGTCTGGCCTTCGACACCTTGATCAAAAACGAAGACCGTGCGCAGTTGTTCGAAGAATTCCATAAAATCAAAGGTACCGGCAAGACCT
>NYZX01000086.1 GCA_002686065.1 Pseudobdellovibrionaceae bacterium
AAAAGCATGCTTGATCACGCTCCTCAAAAAGCGAAGACCCTGGGCCTGGACGTCCACTTCGAATTGGGAGATGCCACCGCATTAACCTATGACGACGATCAGTTTGATGTGTGCAGCATCGCCTACGGAATTCGTAACGTTTCAGATCCAGTCAAAGCCCTCAGTGAAATGGCTCGAGTCACCAAACCCTGTGGACGAGTGATGATCCTTGAAACAGGAAAACCTCAAAACCCCATTATGGGTCCAATGATCGCACTTCACTTTAAGCTGTTTGTCCCAATCGTTGGATGGCTGACCAGTGGAGACCATTCCGCGTACAATTACCTGAATCAGTCATCCACCCAGTTTCCAAGTGGAGTCGACTTTCTAAAGTTGATGGAGCAAACCTCTGCGTTCAGTTCGACGTCGTCACAGTCTTTGATGGGTGGAGCCAGCTACATCTACACTGGAATTGTTCGTTAGTGACGAACAATTTCGCCCTGAGTTCGGCTCAATTTGAGATTATGCTAATTTCCGCATATTAAGACTTCATTATACAGTTAAAGCATTTATTTGACGATATTTGTTTTATGAACTGGATTGATAAGCAGTTTGACCTAGTCATGTCGATGGCTCGCACCAAGGCCTTCGGTACGGTGATCTGTTACTTCGTCCTATTCCTACTATTTAAAGACAGCCAGGTGGATCAGCATTTGTTACTCATTTGGGTGGCAGCAGGTATCGTGCTTGGCTTGTCGATGATCCTTGTTCCGCATTACGCCTACTACCGCCTTCGCCATAAGATGGAGCTTTTCCGAAAGCACAAAACCGTGACCTGGGGATCGGTTCCGACAGTCGTCTCACCATACGTATGGCTTTTCGCCCAATACCTCGTCGTCACGGGACTCAGTATTGAAGATCGATCCATCTTAGCCGTTATGTTGGCAGGAATCGCAGCCGTTTCCGTTTCCACTTCGGGCTTTAGCTTCCGACTGTCCGTCGTTAATGTACTTGGGTACTTATTGCCTTTTGTAGCCGTGAACTTTTACCTCGGAGATCGATTTGGAATCGCCATGGGGTCTTTAGCGATCTTGTACATTTTCTTTATGGTGTCCCTGGCGCGAACCCACTCAAAAGCTTTGTATCAAAACTTTATGTCCAACCAGGAAAACTACCAGTTGATCAAAGACCTGGAAGAAAAAACGGTGACCTTGGCACACACAAGTCGCCTAGCTTCTTTGGGCGAAATGGCCGGCGGAATCGCACACGAAATCAACAATCCACTAGCCATCATTGAAGGCTACGCTGACATGCTTCGCGAGCAAGTGGAAATGGGTGTCGCCAGCCATCAGCGGATGGTCACAACCCTTGGTAAAATCACTGAAACCACCCACCGAATGACTCATATTATATCGGCATTAAAACGTTTCTCTCGCTTAGATAACAGCTACGTTACAAAGAACGAGCCGATCAAAGACATTCCTCCTGTCGACCTTGAACAAATTCTTGAAGAGCATCTTTTGTTGTGCCAAGAAAAATTTAGCGCCAGAGGTATTGATCTGAACCTTAACCCACCAAAAGACTCTCCGATCCTTGTAAGTATGGACGAGATTCAGCTGTCACAGGTTTTAATGAACCTATTAAATAACGCCCATGACGCTGTAAAAGATGAAGATCATAAGTGGATCACTATCGGCTTTGAGAAGCGACAGTCCATGGGAGTCATCAGCATTGAAAATGCAGGCCCACCGATCCCCAGTGAGATTGCGGAAAAAATCATGCAGCCCTTTTTCAGCACCAAGCCCATGGGGGAAGGAACAGGCCTGGGGTTAAGCATCTGCTATGGAATCATGCGAGAATACGGCGGATCAATAAGCTTGGACACAACCTGCCCACACCCAAAGTTTACCGTCTCAATGCCACTCCAAACCCGCCCCATAGAAAAAACCGCCTAAACACCCCAATCATGTCGCCTAAGTGATACGTCACTTAGGCGAGACTGCATGCGTTGAACGCGACCGGTCTCGGGAAAGTGACGTATCACTTATGCCCGAAGGTGGTGGGTTAGGCGCGGTCGAGGCGGGACCATAGTAGGTGGTCGGCGATGACGAGCTTTGCCATGGCCTCCAGGACGACGACGGCACGAGGAACGATGCAAGGATCATGGCGACCTGACTTGGCCGTGTGCAAGACCGTAGCCGTGGGCTTGAACCCCACCTGACAACGAATGGTCTCTCCGGTGGAAATCCCTCCCCGAATACCACCATAAACATCCTGCGAGCCCGCATGAAACTGACTCCCTTCAGACTGAGTCGATTCCTGCCCAGAACCAAGCTCAAAGCTAGCCGTTGCACCGACACTTAAAAATGCACAGGCTAAATCCGACTTCAGCTTATGAAACACCGGCTGACCAATCCCCTTCGGGACACCCTGAATCTGTATTTCAGCAACCCCGCCATAGCTATGGCCTTCTGTTTTGGCTTTCACCAGAATTTCATCGATTTGTTTTGATTTCGCTTGGTTCGGAAACCGACTGGCTGATTGATCGAGCCAGTCCACATCAAAAATTTTTTCTCCAGCCGCAGCCAACTCGGCATCAGTCAGCTGAACATCCCCGATCTGACGAGAAAAACACGAGACTTTGACACCTGGAAAGCTATGCTTCATGAACATTTCAGCCACAGTCCCAGCCATCACACGAGCCAAGGTTTCCCGTCCACTTGATCGACCACCGCCACGGTAGTCCGAATGTCCGAACTTTTCCTTCCAAACATCGTCTGCATGGCCCGGCCGAGGCTGGTTTTTAACCTCGCTGTAGTCTTTCGACCGTTGGTCCTTGTTGTAGACCACCATGGCAATTGGCGTTCCCAACGTCTGCCCTTCAAACACTCCGCTAAGTATTTCAACCTGATCTTTTTCATCACGAGCCGTGGTCACTTTTGACTGCCCAGGCCGGCGCCGAGACATCTGTTTTTGCAGCAGATCCTGATCAAAGGGCACCATCGAAGGACAGCCGTCGATGACCGCACCTAACCCAACCCCGTGACTCTCACCAAAACTGGTCATACGAAACAAAGTTCCAAAACTATTTGAGGCCATAACGTGTCTCCAAAAGATCCTGATCCGCCGACCAGAACTCTTGCTGCTTTTCCGCCTGGGCGAAAAACATGATTGATCCCGATCGGTAGCTCGCCGAAAACTTCATCGCCAATTCAATACCTGGCGAGTCCTCGGCATAATTTAAGTCAAACACACTCGCGACTTGAAGTCGATCCGAAGGCCATGGAAGCTGGTCCATTCGGTGCCGACCCACTGCCCACACAACCTGCTGAGGCCCTTTCGGCACATCACTAAGCCCTTGCCGGGCTGACACGAAAGTTGCTTTTGGCAACAGCTCCAGAAGCAAAGGCTTCACACCGCCTCCGCCCCAGACGATCACCGGAGAAGATGGGTCCAAATCCGCAAACAGCGCAGCCAACCCATCGATGTCAGTGTTGTGACCAACCACTTGCCCTGAATCCCGTCGAATCGTGTTCACACTGCCATACCTACGAGCGGCCTCACTTTGCTTATCAACAAGCTCGGACATTTTTATTTTCAAAGGCGATGTGACCGCTGCGTGAGTCAAACCAAGACTCATAAGAAACTCAAAGGCCTCTTTGGTCAGCTCAAGATCACTGATATCAACGCGTAGAACAGCTCGCTGTTTCAGCGCAAAATAATCCTGGTGGGTCGGCGGAGTCATACTATGCTGAACGGGCTGCCCAAGGATGGCCGCAAAGGACTTTCCACAGACAGCGCTAAAGCGACTTGCTTCACGAAGACTGGGCTGGTCTGCTGCCGACCCCATTCCCTCGCGGACAAAGTTCAATTGCTGCTGGTCGGACGTGACCAATCGATACCAAGCCCAACGACCTTGATCTGACCGAGGCAAAAACGTCGTCACCAAATCTGATTTGACGAAGACATCATGGCAGCGCTGAAGATGACCGTAGTCCCTAATGATTGGAGCCCATTTTATTTTTGCCCCCACCGCCTTAGCACTCGCAGCTGCTTGCAAGAACTGATCACTTTCCGCGTCTGAAATATCGTGGATCGAAATCACCCCAGGACTTGTGATCTGACAATCACCCAGCTCATTCGCCCAATCGGTCAATTCGCTTTCCAAGTCAACCAGATTCACAAATGAACTGGGCCACCGACGAAGACTTAACACTCGACGATCTTTCGGCAACTCAGACAAAAGATCTTTAAGCTGAGATTCGTCCAGCAAGTCATCGCGAAGCTCAATGCGACGAAGCCCTGTTTTCAACAAAGACTGCAGACGAGCCCTCCAATGAGCGCCCATCCAACTTGGCTGCCAGGTGATATCAAAACCCGAAAGGTCCAGATCGCCAGCTCCAAAGGACCAAAAATCATAGGGCTCAAGGCCTTGCTGTCCTTCTTCCAGTTCAATTTCTTGATCCGCCTGCCTGGAATAACGCTGATTTCTTTCATCAAGCCGCTCGGTAAACTCATCCAGTGGGCTAATTGACTCATTCAACCGTGGGCGATTTAAAAAGAGTCGCCCCTTTTGATCCGTCGGCCGGCGCAGCCAAAAGACCCGACTAACACCTTCGGGAATAGGCTTCATATAGCCCGCTCCCAACGCAATAAACAAAGGACCTGAGGCCTGTTCAATAAGCGCATTCAGAACTTTTTCTTCGATCTCTCGAAAAGCCGCTTCACCCTTACTGCTAAAAAGACTTGAAATAGCCCCATAACGTGACTCGATCTCGTGGTCGAGGTCGAGAAATTGAAATTCAGAAAAGACATCCTGTTGCTTCAACCAGCTTAGGTAATTGGATTTACCTACACCTCGATGACCAACAAGAAGATAAATCACTCGGGAACCCCAATCACATTCCAGAACTCGGGAAAACTTTTTGAAACGACATCCGGAGTCAGCAGATCAATCTGATAACCCAATCGCATCAAGATCCCCGCTGAAAACGCCAACCGATGATCCTTATCAGGATCGTAAGTGAACTTCGGCGTCGCAGCGACCTCTTTGGCATCAAAAGGCCTTCCGCTAATTTCAAGTCCACCCTCGATTTCTTGAAACTCCCGCCCGATCAACTTCAGAAGTTCTTTGATCTTTTCAAGGCGATCCGATTCTTTAAACTTCAAGTGAGTGGCTCCAAACAAACGCGAGGTCCCCTCAGCAAACGCACAAAGAACAGCCAGACAAGGAAACAGGTCGGGCATTTGCTTTAAGTCAGCTTCGGTGGGATGAATTGTCGCCGTTTGCTTCACGGCTAACTGATTATACGTCTGCTCGATATCAATCTTCATGGATTTCAAAATATCGATAAATCCATAGTCTGGTTGCAACGAGTTTTCAGGAAACTGTAAAAACGTCGCCGACCCTGAAACCGCCGCCACACAAGCCACAGCAAACGCGGAACTCATATCCATCTCGACGAAGTAATCATCGCGCAAAAGCGTCTGCCCTTCTGGAACATAAATATCTCGGCCATCCTGAATTTCCATTGTTAGGCCAAGCAAAGACAACAGGTCCTTGGTCATTCTAAAATAACTTTCCGAAACAAAATCACCGTTCAGGGTCATATAAAATGGCTTATCCAAATTCCAACAACTTAAAAGTAAGGCCGACGCAAACTGACTCGATTGCCCTGTTGGCACGTGAACCGAATCCACAACAGGCTTCCACCCTTGAGATTTTATGATCATATGATCTTTTTGAAGGTCCACCTCACATCCCAGCTGATTCATAATGCTAACCAAGGGCTGCTGAGGTCTGGAAAACAGTCGTTCGGAGCCTTCCAAGCGGTGAACACCGGGCTGCCGCGAAGCGCGGATGGCCATAAACCGAAGAACCGTACCCGCATGACCACACGGAATAGCTTCGTTTTTAGCCAAGGCCGAAATGGCCTTTTCCATATAAACCACATCGTCACAGCTGGAGCTATTCCCCAACTGAAGTTCTGGAAAAAAACTTTTAGCAATCAATGCGCGATTGCGCAGTGACTTGGAGGCAGGGATAGTGCCTAAAAAATAAAAGGGTTTCATCGGTTAACCTTTCACCCAACCAGTTTGCTTTGCTTGATTAAGCATATCGGATAAAGGCACAGCTTCAATCACCAATCGGCCTGGACCACGAAGGAAAACAAAGTCGATCTGGTCTCCTTTGGCGCGCTTCTTATCTTGCTTTAGAACAGTCATAAACTGAGACTTCGTTAGCTGATACTGCTTTTTAATCGAACTATCCGCATAAATACCAAAGACTTCATCGAGCCACTGCGTCAGCTCAACAGACTTCTTGCTGTTCAAGAGGCCCTTGTCCCGGCTGTATTCTAAGGCAAAGACAAGCCCCAGCCCCACAGCCTTACCATGCGACAGCTGAAACTTTCGTTCGATGATATGCCCAAACGTATGTCCTAAGTTCAATTTATAGCGCTCGCCAGTGACCTCAAATGGGTCCTTCGCCACAACCTGATACTTCGCTTCGATCGCTTCCTGCAACACAGGGGTTGCCCGCGACGGCTTTGTTAAAGCTCCAAGCGAACTCAGCTCGGCAAACAACGACCGCCCCTGAATAAGCCCTACCTTGGCCAGCTCAGAAAGGCTTTCTTTAAATACTCGTGGAGGCAGGTTTGCTAACAGAGATTCACAAACAATCACAGCTTTAGCCGGATAAAAGGTCCCAATCTGGTTTTTAATGTCACCGATATTCAATGCGGTCTTTCCACCATGAGCCGAATCGATTGCCGCCAAAAACGTGGAAGGAACATGCACCAAATCAACCCCACGCTTGTAAACGCTTGCTAAAAAGCCCGCAAAGTCTCCAACGCTTCCACCGCCCACAGCCACAAAAACCAGCTGATGGCGTGACGTCCCTTCGGTCAACTTCATGATCTTGCGCAAGTGAAGACTAAATCGGTCCAAGGACTTCAGGCCCTCACCAGCTGTCACTCCGTATCGCAGATCGTACTTTTCAATCCAGTGTTTTATGGAAGCATTCTTCAGAAGGACTTTATCAAAAATCAGGAAGGGCTTTTTATCCCCACCAACAAGATCTTTGATTTGATTACGACGAGGCAAAGGTCGCTGAACAACGACCTTTGAGTCAAACTTAGGTTTCATTTAAATCTACACCTTTGTGAATTAATTCAACTTAGGATCAAAGGCATCCCGAAGGCCATCGCCAAGGATGTTAAAGCACAACACGACCACCAGTATACAAAGACCAGGAAGCGTTACCAAATAGGACGACGTCTCGATAAAAGCCCGAGCATCTGCCAACATCGTTCCCCACTCAGGGACTGGGGGCTGTGCTCCAAGACCTAGAAACCCTAAAGCTGCGACGTTAAGTATCCCATCACTAAAACCCAAAGTGGCTTGAACAATGATCGGCGCTAAACAGTTTGGCAGTATCGTTAGTACGGCCTGACGGAAATGACTCGCTCCAAAACTGGTGCCAGCGCTAACGTATAGTTTCTGCTTTTCAGACATCACTGCCGCTCGAACAATCCGAATAAATCCCGGCAATGCGACCACGCTGACAGCGACAATCCCATTTAAAAGCCCCGGCCCTAATACGGCCACCACAACAATAGCTAGCAAGATACTTGGTAAGGACATCATCATGTCGACAACACGCATGATGACGATATCCCACCAACCACCGAAATAACCCGCCAGTACGCCAAGTAAGGTTCCAAAAACCACTGATATTAAAACAACCAACAGCCCAACACCCAACGAGACCCGCGCGCCAAAGATCAGTCGACTTAATAAGTCGCGACCTAAATCATCGGTGCCTAATAAAAAACGGGAATCAAAATTCCCACCCCAGAAAGGTGACAACCGAAGTGCTCCGTCGTGAATTTCCGCCGGCCCGTAGGGCGATATCAATGGAGCAAATATCGAAAGCAGCACCAAAAAGACAATGAACCACAAGCTGAACTGTGCGCCTCTATTTTTTTTGAAGGATCTCCAAAACTTATGATTCACAGCTGATCCCTCAATGTCGGATTAATGACGTGATACAAAAAGTCCACAAAGGTGTTTACCAGTATCACCATCAAAGAAATCAGTAAGACACCACCCTGAATAACTGGATAGTCCCTAGACGTCACACTTTGCACCAACCACTTACCGATACCCGGCCAAGAAAAAATCGTCTCAGTCAGAATGGCCCCCGTTAAAATGGACCCAAACATAATCCCAACGATTGTCACAATAGGAATCAAAGCGTTTCGTAAAGCATGCTTTGTTACCACCTGGTAAGCCAGTAAACCCTTCGCCTTTGCTGTACGAATATAATCTTCTTTCAGAACTTCAAGTAAACTCGACCGAGTCATCCGGGCGATGGCAGCCAAAGGAACCGTTCCTAAGGCCATCGCCGGCAAGGCTAAATGAGCAATCGCATCAAAAAATGCAGCAGGACCAGCACCACTCAACCATGTGTCGATCAACAGAAACCCCGTCACCGGGTCGACATCGTAAATCACACTAAGACGCCCCGACACCGGAGTTATTCCCAATGAGATCGAAAAGAAAAGGATCAAAATCAGGCCCCACCAAAAGATCGGCATCGAGTATCCAACGAGCGCCCCGCCCATTAAAAAATAATCGGGAAACTTACTGCGGTTAACAGCAGCGACAATTCCCATAGGAATACCCAAGATCACCGCAAGAAACAAACCAGCAACGCCCAATTCAACCGTCGCTGGAAAGCGCGCCCAAAACTCTTTAATCACTGGCTGCTTCGAGTGAATCGACTTCCCTAAGTCACCTTGAACAGCCCCACCGATGAACAGAAAATACTGTTCAATAATCGGCCGATCCAACCCAAGGTTAGATCTCATTTCTTGATACACCTTGGGGTCACCGCCACGTTCCCCTAGTAGCAAACGAACAGGATCCCCTGGCACCATCCGAATCAGACTAAACGCCAAGATCGAAACACCAAGCANTGTCGGGACAGCTATTAATAGNCTTTTCACTAAAAACTGCAGCATCCGATTACTTCAATACAANTTGATCAAAGTTATTCGTCGNAAGCGGACTTAAGGTNTAGCCACTGACNTTGGCNCGCATCGCTCGGTAAACGGTCGAGTGTGCTAACGGAACCCACGGCGCTTGTTCGAAGACGATTTGCTGCGACTTCTTATAAAGAGCCTCACGNTCAGCNTGNGTCGTTACNCGCTTNGCTTNTTTAACCAANGCATCAAATGGCTTGTAGCACCAAGCAGCGTTGTTACTGCCGTACTTAACACCATCGCAACCCAATAGATGATCTAAAAAGTTATCTGGATCACCATTATCACCGTTCCAACCCAGCTGAAGCATTTCGTGCTCAAGCTTTTCTGACTTCGCCAAATAAGTGGGCCAATCGTAAGTGACGATTTTTACTTTAATGCCAATCTTAGCAAGGTCAGCTTGCATGAGCTCGGCCATCTTTTTCCCGTTCGGGTTATAAGGCCGCGACACCGGAAGGGCCCACAACTCGGTTTCAAAGCCGTCCGCATAACCAGCTTCTTTCAACAGCTGCTTCGCCTTTTCAACATCATACGGGTATCCAGGCACTTCGTTGTTGTAGCTCCACATCGACGGTGGGATCGGGTTCTTTGCCACCTCGGCGTTTCCAAAGTAAATAGCATCNATATAGGACTCGCGGTTCANGGCAAAGTTNANTGCCTGNCGAACCTTGACGTTATCAAAAGGCTTCTTTTGAACGTTCATNGACAAATACCCGACATTCANACCAGACNTNGANACCAATTTGATGTTCGGATCGTCNTTAATGGCNTTCAGGTCTGTCGGCGAAGGTTCATTAATAAAATCGCACTCCCCAGCTTTTAGCTTTTGAAANCGGACACTGGGGTCTGGCGTGATCAAAAANACCAATTTGTTNATTTGTGGNGNNCCTGCAAAATAGGTNTTNTTCGCNTCAAANCGAATCGCGGTGTCTTTGACNTAACTTTTAAAAACAAAAGGACCTGTNCCCACNGGNTTGGTATCAACTCGNTCNGGCGTTCCGACCTCAAGCATTTTATCCGCATATTCTTTAGAGTGAATACTTGCGAAGTCCATTGCTAAATTCGCCAAAAACGGAGCCTCAGGCTGAGTCAAAACAAACTGCACTTCGTGGTCGTTGATTTTTTTGATTTCTTTGATCAACTCGCCCATCTTCATCGCATTGAAGTAGACATAGTTGCCACCACTGATCTTGTTGTAGGGGTTNTCTTTATCNTGNGGCCGCGCGAATGTGAAAATCACATCATCGGCATTGAACTCACGAGTCGGAGCAAAGTCGGCCGTTGCATGAAAGAGAAACTCCCTTACGAAGCTTAAACGTATAGANCTTACCATCCTGNGACACTTCCCACTCGGTAGCCAACGAAGGAATCACTTCGGTCGTCCCCGGTTTGAAGTCGACAAGTCGGTTAAAAATCGGGCGAGAGCTNGCGTCATATGAAGTCCCGTCTGTGGCCAAAATCGGATTGAATAAACTTGGACTACCNTCAGAACAGTAAACAAAGGTGTCTTTGGCTTTTTTTCCCGTGCAACCAGCTAGNACTGCCATTGCTGCAAGGGCGATGAAACTGTGACGCATAAAAAATGCTCCTATTAGTGATTTGCCGTCATTCCCAGTGACCAATCCACGGGACGCTGACCCTGCTTCTCCAAGTAGGCATTGATTTTGGAGAAAGGCCGGCTCCCAAAAAATCCTCGATGGGCCGACAAAGGGGATGGGTGAGGTGATTTAATCACAAGGTGGCGGCTTTGATCAATGAATGCGCCCTTTTTCTGTGCGTAACTCCCCCACAAAACAAAGACAATGCCCTCGCGCTGTTCAGCAAGAGCCTGAATGGTGGCGTCTGTAAATCTTTCCCAACCTTTCTTCTGGTGAGAGCCTGCTTTGGCGTGCTCGACCGTCAAAGTTGCATTCAAAAGAAAGACACCCTGACCCGCCCAATCAATCAACGACCCATGTTCCGGGCGAGGCACACCCATATCAGCNTCAAGTTCTTTAAAGATGTTAACCAGACTGGGTGGNGGCTTGATTCCATNTTGGACTGAAAAGCACAAACCGTGAGCCTGCCCAGGTCCGTGATAGGGATCTTGCCCTAAAATAACGACGCGCACCTGATCAAAAGGGGTCGCATCATANGCCGCAAAGATGTCTTTCCCCCGCGGGTAGATCACCTTCCCAGCCTTCAGTTGATCCGC
This sequence comes from Pseudobdellovibrionaceae bacterium, assembly GCA_002686065.1. GTDB lineage: Bacteria > Bdellovibrionota > Bdellovibrionia > Bdellovibrionales > UBA1609. The sequence continues at coordinate 11,221 of NYZX01000086.1, forward strand.
TAAAAACTGGCGCAGCTGTTTCATGTAGTCGGCTTCGAATTCGGACTTCAAAACCTGGTACCAACTAGGATGGATATTGACGTTTTCAGACATGCCTAATCCTTGATGTTTCAGATAATCCCCAACCGGCCCTGTCATACAATAGAATCAGTGCTAATACCAATATTCTGTTAAGAACCCAAAGGCCTGTAACAAAACGATCGCCTCATTAACCTAATCTATGCAGCAGCTCATCGGCGCCCACAGCGGAACTGACTGGACTCACGATCGTTTCAAGGCGCTAGAATTAATTTTCGTTGAGGATTCCTTCACAGGCTTTCTTTTATTGAAAAAAACTCCGACCATAAACATAGAGTTCACCACCTTTACAAAACGCGAAGCGAACTCATATTAGTACTAGGAGGTCTACATGCCTAAAGGACAACCAAGAGAGTTCACTTTGCCGCAGGTTGAGCCCGAAGTGCAGGCTTACTTTTATCAGCAACTGATGGAAGTTGAGCCCTTTCTGATCACATCCGGACAACTGGGCTTTGCCCTTGATGCCACAAAAGATGGACAGCAAAAGCTAACGATCTTCTTTAAAACAGAAGATATGGAAGTCGGTGCCTCATCAAAGGGGACAGACCTCTATGAAATGAGCAAAGACGCCCGAGTGAAGCTGCAAAAAAAGCTTTCTCAGCTGGCCCAGATAGCTGTTGATGATGGTGCCCGAATGAACCTGGTGAATATGGCGTCGAACCACCCTTATCTACACTAGAGTTTCCCCCTTAGAGGGATTGTATTTTCTTCAATCCCTCTTGCTTGTAGAGGCCTACACAGACGATAAATAGATCCATGTCGTCCAATGAACCATCGATGTATCTTGTACACTTCCGAGACCCTGAAACCGGGGAAATCGCCCACGTTAAGGCAAAGTCTGTTTCCGACTCAAGCCTTGGATTGAGCTTTGTCACCCTGAGCGATTTTGTCTTCGTCACCTCGCGACTGATTGCGAACCCAAAAGAAGAACAGATGCGCGATCGCTTCAAAGACGTCAAAGCCCTGCACCTTTCGATCTACAATATTATTTCTGTGGAAGAAATTGGCGCTGATCACAAAGCCTTGAAGTTCAAAAATGATCGCTCGAGCTTAGTGGTCTTGGATCGCCCAGGCCTATTCCCTAACAATTAAGACGAACTCTTTCCTGTTCGAAATGAAGCGTAGCCCCTGAGACGAAGGTCGAGCTCGACAAAGTGCGAGAAAACAAAAATACCACTTTGACTTACACGTTTCTTACACTTAAATTATAAAAGACTTACACATCGCCTTTGTTAAACATCATTCGATTCAACACCACGGCAGGAAGCAATATGTCTAGATCCAAAAAGTCAGCGCCTATGACACCACTGACCCCTAAGGAAAAACGCGTCCTTGAGTTTATCGAGAACTACATGAGCCAGTTTGGCTCGTCGCCGACCTATCAAGAAATCAAAGACTACTTTGGATTTGCCTCATTTAATTCGGTACAGCGGTACCTTAAACAACTACAGCGGAAAGACTATATCGATATCCCTGGTGGAAACCAGAAACGTGCTATCCGCATCCTTCACTCAGCCTTTGAAACCCAAGCTTACGTCAATGAGCTTGTGTCCCCAAAGATGGATCAACAAAACCCCAAACCTAACCCACTTGAGAAGGAGGCTCCGCATACACTCCTAAATGCGGAGTCTCTTTCACTTCCTCTTCTTGGGCGGGTCGCAGCCGGGCTCCCCATCGAGGCTCTTGAAAGCAATGAAAGCGTCGAGGTTCCCATTAGTCTGGTACGAAACCCGTCGCGCAGCTTTGCCTTACTTGTTGAAGGACAGTCTATGATCGATGACGGCATCCTCGACGGAGATGTCATCTTGGTCCAAAAGCAGGACAATGCCAATAATGGGGAAATCGTTGTGGCTAGTGTGGATAACGAGGCCACGGTAAAGCGCTTTTACCTACATAAAGAAAAGCAGGATGAATTTGACGACCTCGGCCCCCAGGTTGAGCTTCGACCGTCCAACAGCGCCCTGAACTCCTACTGGTACTCCCCAGATCTCGTAAAGATCGAAGGCATCGTTGTAGGACTGGTTCGCAAATACCTTTAATTAGGCTTTAAACCCAAACAATTAAATAACCCGTTTTTAGACTATCTCAAGGAGGAGATATGAGTGATTTTTTCTTTAATGATGATCTAACTGTGCCCGATTCAGCTCGCTTTGACCTGAGCTTAGGAACCCCCATTGCGACCCATTCCTTTTTGCTGCTAAAACTAGAAGAAATCTTCGAAGATCGTGTGCGCAATTTAGTGATCGAATCGACCCCCGTTCAAAAGTTGCGCCTTCGGCTGTTCGACTACTGCAACGATTACGTTGGATCCTACGGCCTAGAGCTTTTCGGGATGAAGCCCAACTTTGAGCACTGGCTGATACTTCTAGAGCAGGCCATTCTACGCGAGCCTCTCGCTAGCCCCGTCCATCGTATCGAACTGGAGATCGTCCTTTCACACCCCTCTCATCTACGGGCAGCCCCCAAGACCATGTAGACCCCAAGCCCGAGAACGCGTATAACCTGGTTATGCGCGATCTCACCTTTTACAAAATGACCGGAGCCGGAAACGACTTCATTTTGGTGGACCTAACCGACTCTGCCCGACAAGACATCTTTTACAAGCAGGTCCCCGAAGCGGACCTCCCCGCATTCGCCAAGTGGATCTGTGATCGCCGATTTGGAATGGGTGCTGATGGTTTTGTTGCACTGATGCCATCGACCGATGACTCCCTTTTGTTTGAATGGTCCTTTTATAATAGTGATGGGTCCTCAGCAGAAATGTGCGGCAATGCTGCCAGATGTGCTGCAAGGCTCGCCATTCACCTTGGACTGAGCCACCCACCTTTTGAGTTCCTCACCATCGCAGGTCGAATAAAAGCCTTGAACGCGATTGAAAACCGCGTCGCCGTACAAACCACACCTATCAATAGTTACCGACCTGGCGACCCCCTGACCCTGGACAATGCTGAAATCCAATTTGATTTTGTAAACTCAGGGATTCCGCATGCCGTCCTTTTTGTCGACCCAGCTCAATGGGGCAGCCTCAACAAAGAGCTGTCCTCGGCCATACGATGGCATGACCAGTTCCAGCCGGCCGGAACCAACGTCACCTATACCGCGATTGATGGCCCTGACAAAATNCGAAGCACCACCTTTGAGCGTGGGGTCGAAGACTTCACATTAGCCTGCGGAACAGGAGCCGTCGCAGCCGCCTACGCGTATCATAAAAGACAGCCCGGCAGCGGTAAGGTGCAAGTACAGCTTCCTGGTGGGCGGCTAGAAATTGATTTTACAAAAGACAGCCCGGTTATGACGGGCCCCGCAGACCTTGTCGGCGAATTTAAACTGATGCAAAAGGACTCTCCATGGCGACAGAAATAGCCCACAAACTGAAAGTGGCCAAAAAGAAACCCGAAACACCCAGCACGGTTTCATTGCAATTTGAAATTCCGNCTGAATTAAAACCCGTGTTCGAATACNAGCCCGGCCAATTCGTTACCTTGTTTATGACAATCAACGGCGAAGCTGTTCCTAGAAGCTATTCTTTTTCGTCAACGCCGATGATCGACGANAACCTTCAAGTGACNGTAAAGCGTGTTGAAGGCGGCAAAGGCTCTAATTACCTTCTGGACGAAGTCCAAGAAGGTGACCTACTGAATGTCAGCCCTCCTGCTGGTCACTTTTTCGAGATCACCGACCGACCACGCAATCACCATTTCTTCGTCGCTGGTAGTGGCATTACACCGGTTTACTCGATTCTTAAGTACTTGCTAGCCGAGACAAACGACCCCTGCTGGCTGGTCTACGGTAACCGCGATGCCAATGATGTCATTTTTAAAACCGAGCTCGAAGAGCTTCAATCCAAGCACCCCGACCAGTTAAAGGTTCACNACCTGTTATCGCGTCAAGCGGGTGACTGGGATCATATCAAGGGNCGCCTGTCCGATCAGGCCTGTAAGGAAATCTACGCCAACCAACAAGGGACCTGGGGGGACGCTTCCGTTGCCTACCTCTGCGGCCCTCATGGCTTTATGCAAACGGCACAAGACTTCTTAACATCCGTCGGCCTGGCCGAGTCGCAAATTCGTAAAGAAGACTTTTCGCCGCCGATGGATCAAGCCTCGGGACATTACTATGATGACAATGGACGACTTATTGTCGGANACAAATCACTAGAAGCNCCAGCAAAGACCTTGGTCGCCATCATTGATGACTCGGAAGTGGAAATCCAAATTGAAGATCCGGAAGAGTCCTTACTTGAAAGCCTNCTTAACGAAGGCCAGAACCCTCCGTTTTCATGCATGGCAGGATCGTGCATGGCCTGTATGGCNGAGCTCGAAGAAGGCTTAATCTATCAAGATGACGCCGGCATTTTGACCGATGAAGACTTAGAACAAAATAAAATTCTGACCTGTCAGGCCAAGGCCATTTCAGAAAAGGTCCGCGTTCGCTTTGTCGAATAGNANCCCTGCATGAAAGCTCAGCTACCTNCNCTTGGAATGGTGTTCCTCTCGGCTCNCCTGAAGCCTGGGTCAGGGCCTATCAACTTCTGGGCCGNTTAGAAAAAGCCAATATGCTTAGTCGTCAGATCCAAAACAGGATTGAATAAAGTTCTTGGTTTGATCAACCACGGGCATAGGGATTTCATGGGCTCCACGAAAACCGAAAAACTTCGATTGAAGCCCGTGATCCTTAAACATCTTCCCCAGGCGCTCGGCTTCTTTGAAAGACAAAAGGGGATCCTGACTTCCATGACTTTGAATGACCGGCAACCCTTCACAACTTGATAGCCATTGGTTCCATTGAGACTCGTCAACCAANGCACCTGACCAAACAATCAGTCCATCGGGCTTTTTTTCCAGCTTAGCTGCGACTTCAGTACTGGTCATCGCCCCTTGACTAAAACCACCAATAATCACCTGCTGAAAATCGTCTTGAAGCGATTCGACGAATCCTAAAACCTGCTCGACGGCCTCGTCCATGCCCGCTGGCCGGACCTGGGCAAAGTCACGAAACTCACCACGAGCCATGGCCTCATTCAAAGCTTGCTCATCGATTGGGAACCAAGCTCGACCCGACATCATAAATCCCAAAGGAACCTCAAGCGGAGCGTTAGGAAAGATAAAGCAGGTCTCATCATCAGGAGACAAATAGCCCGCCAGGGGCGCCAGATCTTCTTTACTTGCACCATAGCCATGCAGAAGAACCACCGCTTTATCGCCTTCACCGTCGACCACACAGTCGAAATCCAGAATCTGTTCAGATCGCATATATTTATCCCTTTTTCTTGCTATGACTCATTCGTCTTAATCGTTTTGTTCTGAAACGTATCACTTTTAGAACACCCGTTTACTGTTTGGACAACGAAAAAAGTCTATGCAGTCATCTCAAATAGGTTCGCCCCGGGTTGGCAAGGTTCTTGGATACATAAATTTTACGAATGGAGGATGAGATGGCTGCAAAACAAAACACACTAGAACAGTACTTCTATGAATATCGTCCCTACGTTTTCGCTTTGGTCGGCGTCTGGGCCCTTATGAACGCCAACCTTGGCTTTGGAAGAGGCTTCGGTGGCCTACTTCTAACCTTTGCTGTTTTAATTATTACTCTGAGACATCAAGCTCGTCGATAACAGAGTGACACGGTCCTCTATTCGACGACGGTCAAGACCTCTGACAAGTTTGCCTTGTCAGGGGTAGCCGGTATCTTGGTCGGCTTTCCTATCCATAAAAAGCCCACGATCTCCTGCTGTTCCTTCGAAACACCAAGCAATTTGTAGACTTCATCATGTGTGGTCAATCCACCCGAGCTCCACTTCGTTCCAATGCCATTCGCCCAAAGGTGCAACGACATATTTTGAACACCCATCGCAATGGTCGCGTAGTCTTCGCGACGCTGAAAATCCGAGACTTGAACGTCTTGTAAAAGCACCACTAAATCAGATGGGTTGGTGAATTTAGCTCGAATGGCATTCTGAACGGGCTCAGATAAAGGCTTGTCCGCTTGCTCGGCCTTCAGGCGGACCCCTAGCTCGGCGATGGCCTCACGCACAGCTGGCGCCTTCACCCAGCAAAAACGCCATGGCTTCGTGTGTTTATGATTCGGAGCCCAAAGAGCCAACTCGAGGGCCTTTTCCACCAAGCTCGAATCAACGGGCTCTGGAAGATATTCATGAACAGTACGGCGATGGGTGATTAATTCTTCAATTCCAGGTAACATAGATATCCTTAACGACACTGAAGTGAAACCGGGGTCCATTATGAGCAATGAAGATTGGAAGTCAAAACCAGAAAGCTACTGGAAAGAAAAACTCTCACCAGAGCAATTTAAAGTCGCTCGGAAGGCTGGGACGGAAAAGC
>NYZX01000087.1 GCA_002686065.1 Pseudobdellovibrionaceae bacterium
CAGTGAAGGGGATGAATGCTTGAGTAAAGTGGCCAGGGCTCTGCAAAGCGCTATCGCTAGACCTAAAGACCTTGTTGCTCGATTTGGTGGTGAAGAGTTTGTGATTTTGATGCCTGAAACCAATATAGAGCAGGCCACACAAAGGATCGCTGCGACAAAAAGTGTTTTCATTGCATCATTTTTCATAACGTAACTTTCGTCTTTTGATGTTGGCGTTCACCACAAAGTAATCAATCAGCGGCGCAAATACGTTTCCGAATAGAATGGCTAGCATCACACCTTCAGGGAAGGCGGGGTTGACCACACGGATAAGAATCGCAACCACTCCGATCAAGGCGCCGTAAAAATATTGGCCCTTATGGGTCATAGCAGCGCTGACCGGATCTGTGGCCATGAAGACACATCCAAAGGCAAAGCCACCGATCACAAGGTGCCAGGCTGGGGTCATAGCAAACATATAGTTTGTGTCACTTCCAACGGCGTTGAAAAGCGCTGCTAAAGCAACGGCTCCAACTGTCATGCTAAGCATGATTCGCCATGAGCCAATTCCTGTGGCGATAAGAACAGCGGCACCAAATAGACATAGAAGGGCCGATGTTTCACCCATTGATCCAGGGATGAGTCCAACAAATGCTTGCCACCAACTGTAGTTAAGCGCGCCGACTCCATTTAAGGCGACATTTCCCAAGGTTGTGGCTCCTGAAAATCCGTCAGCCGCAACCCAGACAAGGTCACCCGAAATCTGAGCCGGATAGGCAAAGAACAGGAATGCACGGGCTGTTAGGGCTGGGTTTAGAAAGTTCTTTCCGGTTCCACCAAAGACCTCTTTCCCGACAACCACGCCAAACGAAATCCCTACGGCGACCTGCCATAGTGGAATTGTTGGGGGAAGGATCAGCGGAAAAAGAAGTCCTGTGACAAGAAACCCTTCGTTAATTTCGTGTTTTCGAATGGTTGCGAAAATGGCTTCCCATAGGCCGCCCACCATATTGCAAACAAGAAAGACGGGAACAAAATATAAAGCTCCCAGCAAGAACGAGGATAAAATGTTAGAAGGGTCGACGGAAAAGCCAAGAGCGTGGAACAAAGATCCTCTCCAGCCAGAGACTTCGCTCAGGCCAAGGCTTTGTAGGCCAAGTTGAGCTTGATGGCCCGTGTTGTACATGGCGAAAAAGATAATGGGCGTTAAAGCCATCGCCACGGTGATCATGGCTCGTTTTAGGTCAATGCCATCTCGAACATGAACGGCCCCTTCGTTAACATCAGGGGGAGTATACAAAAACGTGTCGATCGCTTCGTAAAACGGATAAAACTTTTCAAGCTTACCACCATTAACGAAGTGCTTGTGTTGAGCATCAAGAATCGTTCTTAGGAATTTCATCTGGATTAGCCCTCCTTCTCAATTAAGCTCAGGTTTTCTCGAAGGATTGGGCCGAAGTCCACCTTGCCGGGAGCTACAAATGTCAAAAGCGATAGATCTTCTTCAGCAAGTTCTAGGCAGCCTAGGTCTTGGGCTTGTTCGGTGTCTTTTGTCACCAGTGATCGAAGAAGTTGGGTCGGTAAAATATCTAAGGGCATCACTTTTTCAAAGGATCCAATTGGAACCATCGCACGGTACGAGCCGTTTCGACTGGTGTTGAATGGAAACTTTTTAGACGGCATCAACTTAGATAGGTAAATGCGTTGAACGGAAAACTTGTCCAAGCCGGGCGATTGCCAACCAAGAAATTCACGAGGAGATTCTTCAGCCAGAGCAGAGATTTGCTGATGATAGTGCCCAAGGTAGCCAAAAGACCCTTCGTTTTTTCGACCATTTAGAACAGAGCCGCTGACGACGCGAGTTGGTCCCTCGGTGAGTTCATCGCGAACTAAGTCTTCCAAGCAGGCGCCTTTTCGGGTGATGATGTATCTCGGTTTTTTTACATGAGGGCCGGCAAGTGTAATGACTCGCTCGAAGTCAAGCTGACCTGTCTGCAGTAAAGAGCCGATGGCAATAACATCTTGGTAGCCAGCGTGCCAAACATAACTATTAGGGCTCACTGGGTCTACCATATGGATATGAGTTCCAACATTTCCTGCCGGGTGCGGCCCAGAGAACTCAACTTTTTCGATCTGCGGTAGATCAGGAAGCTTCATTGCGCTTTCCGGTGAGGCCGAGACGTAAACCTTGCCGTCAGTCAGCTTCGAAAGAGCAACTAACCCAGCCGCGAAGGCATCTTGTTTTTCAGCCAGCCGAGAATCAGCTTTAGGAGCTAAGGGCTCGGTATTTAACGTGTTAACAAAAATGGACTTGGGCTTCCCTTTGACATCAGCGACTTTTTCAAAAGGGCGCTGGCGTAGGCTTGTCCACTCGCCTGACTCGATAAGGAGTTTTCGGATTTCGTCATCCGAGTAGGCGTCCACGGCTTTTTGTTGGTAACTTGAGAAGGCCTGATGCTGTTCATTGTCATCTAATTGGATCACCATGGATTCAAAAACGCGTCTAGGACCTCGGTTGATAGCTGTGACTTTACCTGCGCCAGGGGCGGTAAAAATGAGGCCTTCATTCTTTTTGCAAGAAAATAGCGGTTGCCCGGCTTTCACCATATCGCCTTCTTTGACAAGCATAGTCGGCTTCATCCCAATATAGTCGGCACCTGTTAAGGCGACAGTACGGACTTTCTTACTACGATCAACATCATTACTGGGCGCGCCAGTGATGGGTAAATCGAGGCCTTTACGAATTTTAAATCTCATACCTGTGATCTCTTTGTTTGCCCTGTGTCAGGGAGTTCTTAAAAGCAAAAGGGATCTATGAACAAAGGCGGACGTCACAAAGGTCGTTTGCGGCGATACCTTGGTTAAATAGAAGCTCTTTCGTAATTTTTAGCCCCTAAAAAATAGCTCTAACGGGCCCAGGACTCAACTAGGTTTCAGTAGAAAGTTGAAATCCCTTTGGGGTCCACTGGCTTTGTTTTGCTAAGCGCAGTGACTTTTTATCCTGTCCGGTTGGGGGATAGACATTTTCAATGAAGGCGGGTGAGTGCTTCGGGCCCTTCTGAAGGTGAAATGTTTACAAGGAATGCATGGCGCACCGAGCCTGTCGCAGCTCTGTTCAGCTAGCGGTCCGAAAAGGGGGCTAGCTGAACCAGTATATTGGTGAAATTTAGGGGGTAAAATAGGTTGGGGCACCTGGGCCGACAGGCAGTCCACAAACAAAAACCCATATATAAAACAGTGCGGACCAGCCAAGCATAAACAAGATCGAATAAGGAAGCATTGTACTGATGATGGTTCCGATTCGAATTCGTTTATCAAATGACTCGGCAAAAGCCAGTATCAGTCCAAAGTAGCTCATCATTGGAGTGATAATGTTTGTCGTTGAGTCTCCGATCCTGTAGGCGGCTTGAATCACTTCGGGCGAGTAGCCAACAAGCATCAGCATCGGAACAAAAATAGGCGCTGTTACAGCCCACTGAGCCGAGGCCGAGCCCAGCATCAAGTTAACCAGACCGCAAATGAAAATAAACGGAATAAAAATCAAGGGGCCGGTTAGTCCCATGGCTTGCATGGCGTTAGCGCCGCTGACAGCAAAGATAGTTCCTAGGTTGGTCCAGCTAAAGAAAGCAATGAACTGAGCCGCGAAGAACACGAGAACCATGTATAAGGCGAGCTTTGACATGGCGCTGGACATCCCTTTGATGACATCTTCATCTGTTTTGATCGTACCAGTAATGCGTCCATATACGATGGAGGGAATTAGGAAGAAGATAAAAATCCAGGCGACGATTCCGCGCATGAACGGCGACCGAAGGGCATCTCCGGTGACAGGGTCACGCAGAATCCCCCACTCGGGAACAATCGTCAGTGCGGCAATGATGCCCAAGCCGAAAATGGTGACAAAAGCCCATTTTAGACCCTTCTTTTCTTGGGAGGTCAGTGGCTTCATCGCGTTTTTTTGATCGACATCTTCAGCATAGCTGTCGTCGTAGGCGCCAAGGTTTGGTTCGACAATTTTTTCGGTGACAAAGCTACCAATGACGGCGATCAGAAACGTCGAGATCAGCATAAAATACCAGTTGATCGCTGGGTGAGTCGCATACTCCGGCGAAATCAGGCGTGCGGCTTCTTGGGTGATCCCACTTAATATGGGGTCGACGGTTCCGATAAATAGGTTGGCCGAATAGCCGCCAGAGACCCCGGCAAAGGCCGCAGCCATACCGGCTAAGGGGTGGCGCCCTTTACTAATAAATATATATCCACCTAAGGGGACCAGGACCACATAGCCAAGCTCGGAAGCTGTGTTCGAGATGATCCCGGCAAACACAACGGCAAATGTGACCAGGCGATCTGGGGCTTTTAGAACGATCCCTCGTACCAGTGCTGTTAGCATTCCCGAGTATTCGGCAANCCCAACGGCGAGCATTGTGACTAAGACAGCTCCGAGGGGGGCAAATCCGGTAAAGTTTGTGACCAAATTTTTGAACAGTTTTCGAATGCCTTCGGCGTTCAGAAGTCCGACGGCTTCAATAATTCCAGATGCCGATCGACCTTTAGCTCCTTCAGGGCGTGGGTCAATGACGGATAAATCGATCCAGTCGGCGAATTGGCCAATAATCAGGATGAGTCCGCACAGGATCGCGAACAAGGTGACCGGGTGAGGAAGCACGTTCCCCAGGCGTTCGACTGTTTTAAGAAATTTTTGAAATAGGTTACTGTTTTCTTCCATCACCACTGACCTTGCTAGAGCTAAAAATGAGAGCACCTTAACCTTAGCGGTGATCAGTTGTCACACTATCTACATGATTTTCCCGGCTTTTTTGAATTTGCCTGAATTATTTTGTAACCAATCTTGCCAGAAATCAGCTGAAGTCAGGTAAATATTTCAAGGTGTCGATGGTGGGATCTCGCTGACCGCCATTTTCACATTCGTCGCTGACATGTCTGATGTGTGAAACGTCATTGTGAAGGTGTATCGTTTTTTCGCCGAGTTGTTGTCGAAGGAAAGTGTGAGGTGATTTAGGTGAATGTCGTCAGGGTCCGGCTGGATGGCCTGAAGTTCTAACGGCGAGAACCAGGTTTTCGACTTTGCCGCGAAATAGGTCGCGTAGATCTCTGGAAATTCTTGGTTGCGTGGAAGCTCGATCGTGAACCCTAAATCTTTGCGGTGAAACACCTCTTCTGGGTCCTGCAGGTTCGCCGCCAAGGTATAATCAAGATACATGACTTTCAGTTTGTTAGTTATCTGCTTGGCTGACTCAGCGGGTTCGGCTTCCAGGTAGAACCTGGCATCAACATTCATCCGAAAGCGTCGCTTTAGCGAGACAAGGGTCTTGCCAAAGATATGTGGAAGCACAAAACTGGCTTCCATGCTTGTGTCGTCAAGCTCAAGCTGGCTGCGGTAGATGAAATCGGCTTCTTGGAACATCGAAGAGCTATCTTTCAGCAAAAACAGCTGGTTGTAAGTGTCTAAAGCGCCTTCGCCAGCCGGAAGGTTATTGTAGCAAACCAGTGCATATTCGAAGCCTAACCGTCGTAAGTGAGGGCTGTCCGGGGTAAGTAGGCTTGCCGCGACAAGATCATTGGGTTGGTCGGGGTTCTTCGGGCAGATGGATGACAAATCTAGAACGGGTCCTGCGGCGAACGAGCTAATACAGTTAAGTAGGAACGCCACTGCGAAAAGAGATTGCTTCAATGCTGCCTCGCTTTGTTGGGCTGGTCCTACCTTGCTCGCCTTGGTTGATGCAATAGGGTCGATTTAAACTGAAATAATTACGATGAAATGGGTGGGCTTGATGCTGACTATGGTAGAATAAGGGTCTTCTGTGTCTGAATGAGGTGACTATGTCGGTCGAAAATGAAAGTCAATTTGAGGGGCTAAAGGCGATTGGTCAAATCGTGGCGAACTGCTTAGTGACCATGAGGGCTGCGGCCGAAGTGGGAATGACGACGGCTGAATTGGACCATATCGGTGAATCTTATCTGCAGCACCATGGGGCTCTTTCAGCGCCAAGGTCCGTTTATGATTTTCCTGGTGCGACCTGCATTAGTGTCGAGTTTGCGGGTGTTCATGGGGTGCCTGGGTCGCAAGTTCTACAGGCTGGACATCTTATTAATATCGACGTTTCAGCCCAGAAAAACGGATTCTTTGCCGATACAGGTGGGTCCTTCGTTTTGGGTCGTGGGACCTCGATAAAGGAAAACTTGTGTCTTTCGACGAAGCGGGCTTTAAGCCTTGCTTTGAAGCATGTATCTGATGGTCGTGAACTGAGCGAGATGGGGCGGCAGGTGGAAAAGCATGCACGCCGATCAGGGCTGACCGTTGTTCGCAATGTTGGCGGGCATGGGGTTGGGCGAAATCTTCATGAGTCTCCCGAGTTTATCGCAAATTTCTATCAAAAAAACGAGCGCCGTCGGTTTAAACAAAATCAAGTGGTTGCCATCGAGCCGATTCTATCTACCGGGGCACAGATTCTTGAAGAAATGGATGATGGCTGGACCCTGTATCACCCAAGGCACTACACAGCTCAATTCGAGCACACGGTGATGGTGACTAAGGGGCGTCCGGTTATTCTTACTCAGCCGACAATTTCTGCATCCTAACCGCAGAAACTAGAGGGGGCCGGTGTGGCTATCGAACGTTTCAGTAAAAAGATGGGCTATGTGTGGTTCGTTCTAATGTTCCTTTTGGGCGGGCTACTTGGCTGTACCCATGTGCAGGTAGATACTGAAGAATACATTCCTGAAATTCGGTTTGCGCCAGCGGACGGGACTTTGGAAACGCAAACAAATAAGGGTCTTCGGGTTGAGTACAGTACTTGCTTCAAAACTCATGATAAACAAGCTAGGGCAAAACTGGGTGCCTATATCGTGCAGCAATTTAAGCAAGATTTCGGGCTCCGATTGGTGGCCTTATCGGATGTCACATCGCTGAAGAGGACGGTTACGGATACGTCAGTTTTCGTGTTAGGTGAGACCTGCCAGAGGCTTGTGGGCTACCCAGTCACAGTCGGCGGTCCGGTTAAAGTTGACGTAAAAGTTTGGAAGCAGCACAAAAGCTTGCTTCCTCACTCTCACTGGGATTGATTCGAGCGATCTATTGAAGGCTCCGTTTCTGGAGCCTTTGTTCTGTGTTTTTATTTTGTGTTTAGTATCAGCTGGGCTAGCTGGATATGAGGGTCGGTCTCGCTAGGTGATCCTTCGGTCTGAGGAAGTTGAATACTTGGGGTTAGTCCAACGCGGTCCCAGGTCTTGCCTTGGGCGTCGTAGAGTTTGCTGACGGTAAATTTCACAGAGTAATGGTTATCTAAGGTCATCATTGTTTCAACCGTTCCTTTTCCAAAGGTGGGTGCCCCAATAAGTTTGGCCTGTCGTAGGTTTGCAATGGCGGCAGCGAAGGCTTCACCCATGGATTTGGTTTCGCCGCCGACCAGGAGGGCGACATTTAGGTCTTTTGCAGGGCCGTCTGATTGAGCGGTATGTGTTTCTATTTTTCCGTCTTTATGCTCGATTCGAAGAAGCTCGGTCCCCTTTGCAGCGAATAGCTTGATGGCGTCTAAGCCTTCTTTAAAAAGGCCGCCTCGTGATTGGCGAAGATCTAAGATAACCTTTTTTGATTTAAGGGAGTGGATGGCTTTCTTCATTGCGGGGACCGTTTTTTCATTAAAATAATTGATCCGAAAGATCGGGGTGCCATTCGGTGAAGAAGAGACTTCAAAGGCATTCCATTGAATGATTTTTCGTTCGACTTTTCGGTCAAAGGTTTCGCCATCTCTTAAAAGGCGCAGCCGAAGCGTCGATCCTGCCTTTCCGCGAATAGCGTAAACAATGTCTTCAAAAGATTTAAATTCGCTGATGGGTCGACCGTCAATTTTTAAAACTTGGTCGTTCACTTGTAGATTTGCTTTCTCGGCACCACCACCTTTTATGATGTCGATTAATACGGGGTAAGTTTGCCCCTTGTTTTTATCGTATTGAATGCCGACTCCGATCCCGGAGATTTCGCCTTTAATCTCGTTTGATAAACTGTTTATTGTTTTCGGCGGAAGGATCACATTGGCCTTTGCAATCGGCAAAGACGCGTTTTCATTTTTGGATTTCTGTTCGATTTTATCTAGAACCCCGGTCAGGGCAGCTTGGTAAATTTCATCGTCAGTTAATTGGTAATAAGCCTTTGATCGAATTTCGCTAAGGGCTTTTTCAAAG
>NYZX01000088.1 GCA_002686065.1 Pseudobdellovibrionaceae bacterium
GCTTCATGTTTGCGATATAGTGCGATGAAGCATCACTGTTTCGCACCTGAGGCTGAGCCTCAACCATGGGTGATCGAGGTACGATCTCATCACCACCCAGAAGCTTGTAAAACTCGTCAGCAATAATTTTACCTGGACCGGCAAGTTGAGCTTGAATAAACCCAGGTAGACTCCCCTTCCACCCAAGGCGTCGAGCCAACTTGAAAGTGTCACCCAAAGCGAAAGGGACATAGGCCAAATACCTTAGGCCTGGCAAAAAGCTAAATCGACCGCGTAGGCCTTCAAGCTGTCCGTGTTTGAAAGTCACAGAGTCCACAGTGGCTGAACCTCGAAATGGAAATTTCAACAGGTTCAAAAAGAACCGATCAAACCACCCTTGCTTATCTGGTGCAGGGCTGGCCAACCGAAATCCAAATCTTGGCGCCACTCCGCGATCAATCGCACGGCGTGCCCAAGACGGCGTCGAAAAGTTCCACGCCAACTGACCTTCAGCCACTTTATCGACGTCGACAGCATCAAAGGCACCCATCTCAACGGTCAGACTAGACAACGAAACCTTCGCGGGAAGCTCTGGACGAGCCCCTGAGGTAAATTCAATATCCATTTTCGCCATAGCAGAAAGCTGCTGCTCTTTAGAGCCCGCGTTAGCGCTATCAATATGGATCAAACCACGACGAGTCTCGAGCGTTTCGTTGACTTCCATCACGTCAACAAGAGATGTCACATGAATGACATGAGTCCCTGACGGCTTAAACTCGACTTCAATATGGACGGCTTGAGGGCGGGCCGAGTTCCCTTCGGCTGTATCACGAACATGAGCGATATGTTTATTAATCATCTGCGCAAAGTGCTGAGTCTTTCCCTCTGGAACCAAAGAACCCATTCCCGAATTAAACTGCGCCGAATAGATTTCTTTTAAGTAAGGGCTATCTCCAAAAACTTGAACAACGGCCACTTTAACCGACTCTCTGCCGTAGTAGGTAAACTGTCTTGTCATTGCCCCTGCGTTTTTAGCTAAGGCTCGAGTGATCTCCGCTGAAATTCTAGAAAAGAACAAACTGGCTTCGTCACCATCAAGGTCCGCATTGCCTTCTGCTTGAATTCCCGTAGCAGCAGTCTGTATACCGGCTTTGACCGCGGCAAGCATCTGGGCTTTGACCACGCCCGGATCAAAAATATCAGAATCGTAGCCGGGAAGATCAACCACAAAAAACTGNGGAGGTCCGTCATCTTGGCTATCAGCGGCGTATGTCGGAGGCCCAAAGCAAAAGGCCAAACAAGATAGGACAAGGACTGGCTTTAAGAACCAAAACAGCTTCATTTCTTCACCTCCGAGGAGGCTCAAAAGTACCTTACCCACCGGTGAATCTGCAGATTTTGCTGAACCTATGAAAGGTTTATTGACCCGCCATCACCCTTTTTCCAAACAAATGAGGCCCCCACCCCTGGCCACGCCCACACCCATGAAACAACTTCAAAGACGACCAGACGATAGGCAACAAGCGTTCATAGAGGGCTGCACGAAATTCAACTGTTAATGAATCGGTAGAATAGGCCTCGCCTAGCTCGCCTTAGACAGACTACGCGTCCAACGCGAGATACTGTTCAAGGCACTACTCGAGGCATCCTGGAACTGCACACCGTAAGCTTTGTTCTCGGCCGACCAGACAACTCGCCCCTCGACTTCGATCAGCTCTTGCCCATCCGGGCTTTCAATCTGCATTTTCACCACGCCACCTTTTTCAAGAAGCGCATCCGTATCCAACTTCAATCCACCAAGCGAGATACTGCTGACCGAACCGACGAGCTCTTGGCCACCAACGTTGACTCGGACTTCCGACTGCACGCTGTAGCGCTCGAACTCTCGACGATTCTTACCACTGCGCTTTCGCATNACAGTGATTGCAACCGCCGGCAATAAAAGCACAACAAAAAGCATCAGGCCGCGGCCACCGCCACCATTCGGCGGACCTTTTTTACCAAGGTCCTTAGCTAGCTTTGTGACAAGTCCGCAACCGGCAGCACCCGTTTCTTGAAGTTCAGATGAGGGGTATCGTCCCGTACTCAGTGAATAAGATGGAAGCCCTTCAAGTGTCGCCGACTGAGCCGAAACAATGGCATTACTTGCATCAACCCGCGCACCGGTAATCAGCTTCCCGTACAAATTACTAATCGTCTCCGCTTCGCCATTAATAATNTCACGGATCTGATAGCCATTCATCGCTGGCGATTCGTTAATCATCAAGGCAGCAACACCCGCCACATAAGGTGAAGCCATACTCGTCCCAGAGGCATTGTCGTAGCTATCACCCGGCACTGTACTGTAAATGAACACACCAGGCGCCCCAAGGTGGACCGATCCTGGCCCGAAGTTGGAGAAGCTCGCTAAATAGTCAGATGAAGTCGTCGCGGCAACGGCAATCACATTTGGAACATCTAGGCTGGCTGGATACAACTGGTAGTCATCATTATTCGTTCCAGAGTTCCCCGCTGCTGCGACAAAGGACGTCCCTTTCACATAGCTATAGGTCACGGCCTCATGCAGAGCCAAACTGTAACCTGTACCACCCCACGAGTTATTCAAAACTTTTGCCCCGTTATTCACAGCATAATAGATGGCTGAGATCGCATCCGAGGTCGTCCCTCGGCCGTCACCATCTAAAAACTTCAAAGGCATAATTTCAATGGATGCCGAACTAAAAGGTGGAGAGTAAATGTTTTGACCGACCCCTAACAGGATCCCTGCGACATGAGTTCCATGACCATCGTCATCAATCATCGTTCCGCTGTTCGAAACAAAGTTCCATCCATTGACGTCATCGACATATCCGTTGCCATCATCATCAATGCCATTACCGGCAATCTCACCCGAGTTAACCCAGATCGCCCCCGAGTCCACAAAGACGTCATGGTTGATATCCACACCAGTATCAATCACAGCGACAATGGTTTTAACCGATGCGGCTGATACGGATGATTGCACNCGCTGAACGNNGGCCTGCGAGGCTTCAAGATCAAACTCGGAAACCGCCTTATTCATTAGCTCGGACCTCGAGAAGGTCCCGTGACTAATCATTCCAGCTTTATCAACATAGTAATTGGGCTCGGCATAGTCGACATTCGGATCCTGGCGGACAGCATCCAGTGCCGCCTCCATGGTTTGCCCCTTTGTCAGACGAAANTTGTACATATTAAAGCCGCCCCAAGCGCGCTTTAATGACAATCCAGATCGCGCCTGAGCCTTACCAAGAAACTGATAAGTCTCAGCACTATCCTGACCTGTTTTTAGCTTCACGATNATTTCAGTCGGATGGTAATCCTGACCGAAAGCCGTTCCACAAAACAGGGTCATCACTACAATAAGAAATGAATATGTCCCTTGTTTCACCAAGGTTAGTATCGGACCTTGGTCTTAATACCTGAACGCCTATTCCCAATCAGTATCATATTGCAGAACCGGATAATCCGGTTCGCAACATTCACAGAACAGTCGTTTCATGATGAAACAAATAGTGGTCAGAAGTTTAACAGGCTTAAGCTCAGCTTAACGTCCTACTGAATATTTCCCTGAATCAAGGCTTGGTTCTGTGTGATTTCAGCTGAAGCCCGCTCGGACTCAAACCAGGACTGGAAGGCCGAAAACGCCAAGCTATCAACACGAGCTGGTGCGACTTCGTCCTTGCTTTCCTTCAAGGCTTTCAGGCGAACGACGTAGTACTTCCCTTTATTCAGGATCAACTTCTTCACTAGCTCACCAGGCTGTACGGACAATGCCTCAACAACCAAAGCCTCTTCTTGTCCCAATTTAGGAATTCGTGGAGAGCTTAAATCAAACAGGCCTGTTTCTGTCCACTTCAATCCAGCTTCCGCTAGGATCGCATTCACCTGCTTGGCCTGACCTTCACCCAAGGCCGCTTCCAATTCTTGTTTACGCTTGTCGGCGGACTCTTCTTTTAACAGGTCTTGGGCCAACTGTGACTGAACCGCCTCTAAAGGTAGAACGTCTTCTTCCCGTTTTTCTTCGACTTTAATGATGTGATAGCCAAAGTTCGATTTGATCGGCTGAGACACCTCGCCGACCTTTTGGGAAAAAGCCGCTGTTTCAAATTCACGAACCATTTGACCGCGCTCAAAGAACCCAAGGTCCCCACCATTGCCTTTCGAACCGGGATCTTCACTGTGAGTTTTAGCTAACTCAGCAAAGTTTGAATCACTGACTTCAGATCGAATCTTTTTGGCTTTTTCGAACGCTTTCTTAACGTCGGCTTCTTTTTCTGACGCCGCTTTAATCAAGATATGCCGAGCACGAACGGCTTCCTTCTTCGTGAACTCTGACTTTCTTTGATCGTATGATGCCTGCAAATCATCCTTGCGAGTCGCAATGACTTCATCGATCAATTGCTGCTTATACTTTTCCATCTTCGCGAGGTCCTCGGTCGAGAAGCTCACGTATTCAAAATTCATCTGAGTTTGGCTGAGCTCACNTAGGTTTTGCTCGGCCAGTTTCGGAGCCGTCATAGCGTCTTCAAAGAAAGTCTGAATTTCTTCNACANCCAACTGATCTTTCACCAACTTTTCATACTGCTTTACATTAAAGCGGTTGGCTTGAAGTACACGTTCGTATTGCAAACGGTCAAAACGGCCATCCGTGTGGAAAACCTGGTTATCAACAATGCTTTGTGCAACTTCGTTGTTCGAAGGGTAAAATCCGTACTGCTCGGCCAACTGACTGGAAAGCTCCGACTGAACCAATTGAGTCATAGCACGCTGCCGCATCATCTGATCAAACATACGACGCTGAGCCGCTGGCAAACCTGAAAAGTTCGACCCGGCTTGACGTTGAATCATATCAACGGCGCGTTGGTATTCCGAAATGGAAATAACTTGTCCGTTAACGACGGCGGCTCCCCCTGAAGAGATCACGTTAAACTGAGGAATCAATCCAAGGACAGCAAAAGCGAAAGCCGCGATGACAAGAATGATAATCGCTTTAAATCGCTTCCAAAAATCTCGAGCGTTGAATGGTCCGGACAAAGAGCGCCTCCTTGGAAAGGTCTGTGTTTACTTGGTTGCCAGGAATTTGATTTAGCGTAATAATCATTAAAAGCCTAGAATTTCTACGGATTTAACGCTTTTTTACACACTGTTTAACATCTGGATTCGTCATTTGAACTGGTTTGATTTTGATCTTCGCAAACTTTTTGTAGCCCTCTCGTTCGTTCTTATTCCGATGATTTACGCGATTGTTCAGGAGCGCGTCGGCCAAACTCCCTGGTACGCCAAACCTGTCAGCTCGGTTTCTTCACAAGTTGTTCGCGCCTATTCGGGCTTCAGCTCGATGGTACGGGGCACCACGTCTCTTTATTTAAACCTTATTGATATCAAATCAGACAACCGCGTTCTAAAAAGTCAGAACGCGGAACTTGAAGCCAAGCTTCTTCAGTTGGAAGAGCTAAAAACTGAAAACGACCGATTGCGCACATTGCTCAATTTCAAAAAGAACAGTGTGATGAATCTTTTGGCAGCTAAAGTGATTGGCCGCGACGCTGTCCCCGAACATCAAACTGTCACCTTAAACCGGGGCACCAATCACGGTGTTCGAGTCGGTAAAGCCGTCATTTCTGTTCACGGAGTCGTCGGCTATATCTACCGTGCGAATAGCTTTACCTCGCAGGTCATTCTTGTTGTCGATCGATTCGCTGCCATTGACGCTATCGTCCAACGTTCACGAGCCCGAGGAATCATCGAAGGACGAAGCCCGAATCAGCTTCGCCTGAGTTACCTGCGACGCGATGANGATGTCCAAACCGGTGATCTGATCATNACAAGCGGCTTGGATGGCATNTTTCCGAAAGGCTTTCCCATCGGAAAAGTCACCAACGTCACAAAAACCCAAAACGACGTCTCGCAGCGAGTCGACGTTGAGCCAAGTATTAACCCGTCCTACCTGGAAGAGCTTTTTGTCGTTATCGAATCGAAAAACCAAGATTTCGAACCCTTAGAGCAACCCAAGCCGCAGGCAACCAACACAGGAGAGCCGGGTGTCGGATAAGAACCTCCTGTTTAGAAACTACCTGGTTCATGCTCTGCTCCTTATCCTCCTGACCTCGTTACAAACTTCGTTCTGGATGATGTGGCTGGGCAGCTTACCNCCNCCTTATTTCTGGATGCCAACGGTCGTTTATTTTTTCATCTACCGATCCCTCAGAGAAAGCACGGGCATTTTTTATTTCGCAGCCATCGTGATCGCTGCGCAGTCGGTCGCTCCAACCGGAATCACTTTGCTGTCCATGGCCATGGTCTATCTATTTAACGACGGACTGAAACGCCGGTTCTATTGGCCAAGTATCAGCTATTTTGTGTTTGCCGTCGGTGCCAGCGCCTTTTTATTTGGCCCACTTAGTCTTTTGTTTTCACGTTTTTTCGACAGTCGCCCGGTGACCTATATCCCTTGGTTCACCTACGTGCTATCACCTGTGATGACCTCGCTTTCAGCCCTTATTCTGTTTCCGATCCTGACTTGGATCGACGAGAACGAAGGCATCGAGCGTCCAACTGANTTTAGTGTGGAGGGCTAAGTGAGCCATCATATTCAAAATCCAGAAGAGGACGTTAAAGAATACCAGTCACGGTTTAAAATTCTTTATATCTTCGTCGGACTTGCTGCCGTCATTATTTCGTCTCGGTTGTGGTACCTACAAATCGTCAAGGGCTCCGAGCTCGACGCCTTCTCACGTCGAAACTTGATCAAAGAAACCAAGATCCCCTCACCTCGCGGGCTCGTCCTCGATCGTAACAACGAAGTTTTAGTTGATAATCTGCCCGGAAGCGAAGCAACCATCAATCCGCAACAGACAACCCACCTCGAAGAAACAGCGGAGGCCCTCAGCGAAATCGTTCAGATTCCTCCTAAGAAAATTGTGAACTTGGTTGAAACCAGTCGACGAAAAAATGGCCCCTTTCGAAGTGTCCGTATTAAAGAAAACCTGACGCGCGAAGAAGTGGCCCGCATTAAGCGGATTCGCATTCACCACCCTGGNCTCAATGTNAACTCGACGATTTTACGACACTACCCNCTGGAAGAAGACGGCGCCCAGCTATTTGGTTATGTCGGCGAAATTTCGAAGCGACAGATCCGAAAGCTCAATCAAAAGTACAAGGGCAAGCTTCGCTTCGAGCAGGGCGACATCATCGGGAAAAGNGGTTTAGAAGAAAACTGGGAAGAGCANCTTCGTGGNCAAGAGGGCATTGACTTTGTCCCCGTCGATGCTCGAGGACGAAAAACAGAGTCCCAATCCGTCGACATCCTCGGATTCGAACCGCAGCCTCCGACGGCCGGCAACAATATTGTGCTTACCATCGACAAGGACATTCAAGAGGCCGCCTATATAGCGATGCAGCGGGAAGATAAAATTGGCCCACGAACCGGGGCGGTCGTCGCCATCAAATCAAACGGAGAAATTTTAGCTTGGGTGAATTCGCCCTCCTATGACCCCAACCAGTTTGCGACCGGAATCTCATCAGAACTTTGGAAAGAGCTCATCAACCACCCCTTCAAACCTCTTCGAAACAAAGTCATTCAAGATCATTACTCACCGGGATCCACCTTTAAGCCCATTGTTGCTTTAGCCGCCCTTCAAGAGGGTGAAATCACAGAAGACACCATTGTATCCGCCCCAAGCGTTATTCGCTTTGGTGGACGCCCTTATCATGATCATACAAAGACCGGTCACGGAAATATCACTGTGGCTGAAGCGCTAGAACGCTCCAGTAACGTCTTTTTCTACAAAATGGGCATCGCCCTAGGCATTGACCGGATGGCCGCCTATGCCCGCCTGGTTGGGCTTGGTCGCGAGACCAACTTAAACCTGGCCGGAGAGCAGCCCGGCCTGGTCCCCACTAAAGAGTGGAAGCTTCGTCGCTTCGGAGAAGCCTGGCAGCCAGGGGAAAACCTAAGTAATGCCATTGGACAAGGCTTCGTGCTTGCAACCCCGCTTCAAATGGCATTGGCCTTTAACACCATCGGACTTGAAGGAAAGCTGTATCAGCCATTTTTGGTCAAAAAGGTCGTCTCTACAGAAGGCGAAGTCCTTGAAGAATTCGAACCCAAACTTTTGTATGATGCAAGTGTTCCTGGCGAACGCGAAGTCTATGTCTCGAAGGAAAATTTTCGTATCGTTAAAAAAGGCCTTCGTGCCGTGGCCAACGGTGACCGAGGAACGGCCCGCTGGTGGAAGATTCCCGGAGTGGAAATCGCCGGCAAAACCGGAACCAGTCAGGTCATGTCCTTTTCTGCGGATCAGATTTACGACAAATGTAACGAGCGCCCCATCCACCAACGTCACCACGGCTGGTTTGTTGGCTATGCCCCTGCCGCCATGCCTGATATTACAGTCGCCGTTCTGGCCGAGCATGCCTGTGCTGGGTCATCTGGTGGTGCACCCATCGTGCGGGATGTCATCAAGGCCTATATGGAAAAGTATCATCCTGAACGTTTGACCACTCATGATCGAAAGGTCGCCAACCAATGATGTACCGCGGGTCTGCGTCGAATATGTCAACATCGCCTTTATCAGCGCTGAAAAAGATCGACGTCAATTTTACTATTATCATTTTTGTTTTGAACTTCATCGGATTGGTCAATCTATATAGCGCCACGCAAAGTCCCGAAGCGGTCGGATTAAGCCGACTGTTTTCCCAGCAGATCTTTTGGCTCACCATGGGTTGGATTATCTATCTTGTGATTACCGTTTTGGATTATCAAATTTGGACCCGCTTCGCTTTTGTCTTCTACGTAATTAATGTGATTGCCCTGGCCCTTGTCGGCTTCGTTGGAAAGTCATTCTACGGAGCCCAGCGCTGGCTTGACCTCGGTTTTTTTCGCTACCAACCCTCCGAGACAATGAAGCTCGCCTTGATTTTAGTCCTTGCTAAAATCCTTGCACAACGCTCTTCCTACAACGGCCTCGGACTACGTGAGTTAGCCTACCCGGCGCTTCTAACGGCCATCCCCTTTGCCTTGGTCGTCAAACAACCCGATCTGGGGACGGCACTTTTACTGCTAGGTATTTTTGCCTCTATGGTGATCTTTGTTCGTGTCAAACGGTCGATCCTTGCCGCAGCAGGACTGATCCTGTTGATTTCGGTTCCCATGGTTTGGAACTTTGGACTCAAAACCTATCAAAAGAATCGGGTTTTGACCTTTATCGACCCTGGCCGTGACCCGCGTGGAACAGGCTACAACAGCATTCAGTCAAAGATTGCCGTCGGTAGCGGCCAGTTTGCAGGCAAGGGCTTTCAAAAAGGGACTCAGTCTCAGCTTGAGTTTCTTCCCGAGCGACATACCGACTTTATCTTTAGCGTCCTCAGCGAGGAGTTCGGCTTCTTCGGAAGCTTATCCACCTTTATTCTGTTTCTTATTCTATTTACACGCTCGATCGAAACAGCCAGCCAAGCTCGAGAAAAAACAGGCGCCTTGATCGTCGTCGGGGTCCTGTCCTATTTATTTTTTCACGTCATCGTCAACATAGGTATGGTCATCGGATTGATGCCCATTGTTGGGGTGCCACTGCCGCTGCTTTCCTACGGAGGATCAAGCCTTCTTACCACCATGCTTGGGCTGGGTTTAATCTCGTCCGTTTATTTCAGAAGATATCTGTTCTAAGATTTGCGCAACCAACCCACAAAAACAGCAAAAAAAAGCCCACCTTTATGGCGGGCTTTTTTTGCTTTAAGANCNNAAAAGGCCCTTATTAAGCAAGATGCTTATTGATCGCATCAGAGATAGCCTCTTTTGGTTGATTTCCAACCAGCTGCTCGACTTCTTGGCCACCTTTGAAAAGGATCATCGTTGGAATTCCACGTACACCGTATTTGCTGGGTGTNGCGTTATTCTCATCAACATTCATCTTCACAACTTTGACTTTGGTTCCCAATTCCTCAGAAAGCTCTTCCAACTTTGGCCCCAATGCGCGGCAAGGCCCACACCACTCGGCCCAAAAATCAACCAGGACAGGAATATCAGATTTCAAAACGTCTTGCTCAAAAGACCCATCAGTAATCGCGCTCGTAGCCATATCAAACCTCCAAAGCCACTATTTTGTAGGATACCTAGACTTTAGGTCAAGTTCATCCTCTACACATATTCAGTGACAGAAAGAATTCTGGCATTACAACGACCTGCGTTGCCTCAAATATACGCATAATNCAGCGAGAATGNCCAATCCTAGACCTAAACCAAGCTTCTTGATTTAAAACTCTTCCAAGAATATTCCGATAGACCCAATAGATGAGAAAGCAAGATTTACGAATTTTAATCGTCGACGACGACCAATCACAGGGCTCAGCTATTGAAAAGGCCTTAAAGAAGGCGGGTTATCACCCCACCTTCTGCTCAAACGTCCCTGACGCTGAGGCTCAACTGAAGGTGAACGCCTTCAAGCTGGTCATCCTTGATTGCATGCTTCCTGTGAAAAACGGCCTTGATCTTGCCAAGTCACTTCAAGCCGATGACCCATCCATGCGGGTCATTTTAATGAGCGGCATTTACAAGGACCGAAGTTTTATCCAAGACGCCGAACGCAAGGTCAACCTGTCAGCCTTTATGGCAAAACCCTTTGATATTGAAAATATGATTGATGTGGTTGATGAATCGGTCGCTGACCTCATCCCGCCAGAACGCCCACCCATCTACCAGCTTTTCTCGATCAAAGATCGTTCGAACTCAAATCGTGTCCAGGCCATTCAAAAAAACGGCGAAATTCAAGGCTTCGATCTGCCCTGGGTCTACTCGTTGTTTGCTCACTCAAAACTCAGCGGCGAACTAACCTTGAAGGATGAGCATGGCGCCGAGTCGGCCATTCGATTCTACCGCGGAGAAGTGGCCGGAGTACAAACGGCGGACGACGGATCCTACTTTGGAAAGCTTTTGATTGAAAAAGGGTTTATTTCCAACGAAGAACTGGAAGCCTACTATCGTGACCAGGGAACTAAGAAAATTGGCGAGCAGCTGGTCGATGCCAGCGCCCTAAGCCCCCACGCCATTCAGGTTGTTCTACGCGAGCAAATGGCTATTCGCCTGAGTCAGCTAATCACTCACGAAAGCTATGAGATTAACTTTAAAGAAGCCCAAGAGGGCGCCGCTCCAGATGTGACAATCGCCAGCCGAGAGCTACGCGCGTATTATCACGACTGGATCTATTCAAAACTCAGCTCCCANTGGATTACTTCCTTGTATATGACCTGGATGGATCATGAAGTTTACGCGACACACCGCCTTGAGTGGTTCGACGAGATCATCTTCCTTCCACTGTTTCAGTCTTTTGGTGAAATCCCAAAAATCGTCGACGGACANAANACGCTTCAAGAGATCCTTGATCATTTCGAAAGCGACTCGGCCAAGGCCGTAAAGGTCATTCACTATATGTTAGTGATTGGGATGATTTACTTTAGTGAAGACCCCAGCCCGAAAGCCAGTCTTCTTGAGCGAAAGTCTCGGCTGAAAAAAATCTGGGAAGAAATGAAAGATAAGGACTACTACGACGTCCTAGGGATCCCAAAAAGTGCCAGCCAAAAACAGATTCTTCAGGGCTACCACGAGTTGGCGAAGGTCTTTCACCCCGACAAGTTTCCACAGGATATTGCCCCTGACTTTCGCGAACTGGTCGACAATGTATTTAACCGGATCACATCTGCCTACGAAACCTTAAAAGATGAAACTCGCCGACAGGAATACAAAGTCGCTTTAGATAAGGGGCATACAGAACAAATCCTGAAGTCCGAAGAAAACTTTGAAGTGGGTCGTAAGCTGCTTGAACATCGCCGATTCGATGACGCCGTCAAAGTGTTCGAGGTGGCCGCGGAGGTCCGAGGACGACGAAGTGATATGAACATTTACCTAGCCTGGGCCAAACTAAAGTCATCCCAGGCGAAGTCCCCGTCTGACGAGTTTCTAAAGACCCTNTTCGAGCAGATCAATGAAGTTCCCATGGAAGACCGCCATGTCCCTGAGTACTTTTTTGTTAAGGCCATGTTTTATCGCTTGATCGATAACCGTGAAAAATCAAAATCAAACTTTAAGCGGGCCCTATCGCTCGACCCAACTTTCTTAGAAGCTAAACGAGAGCTCAACGTGCTTCGATCGATGCCTTCCCGTAAAGACACGAATATTCTTGATCTTACTGTTGGTGAAGCCGTCACTCGGCTATTCAAGCCGAAGAAAAGCGGCTAACAAGTCAGCCGCTTTTACTAGGACTTTTTATCGTCAAACAGACTTTGAACAAAACGTCGGCGCTCGGCATCCCAGGCTTCGTCTGACTCATCGGCCATTGCCGCAATCTCATCCTTCTTCATCTTTACGTCCTTGCGATCAAAGGCCACCTGAACATCAGCTTCAACCTCTAAAGCGGACAAAAACTGGCTGTATCTGGCCTGGCGCTCCTCGGCCTGAGCATCGGTCACACGAAGCTGGGCCCCCACCTTCGGCTTTGATCGCTTTGGCTCGGCGGGCTTCATCAACTCGGGG
>NYZX01000089.1 GCA_002686065.1 Pseudobdellovibrionaceae bacterium
ATCGCCATAGTCAGCCGCTTGGCCCAGCTGACCGTAATCACCGAGTCCCCAGCACGCGACTTGGCCGCCAGAGGATTGAATATAGCAGGAAGAGATCGCAGCCAAGGAAACTTGGCTTGCATCAGATACGCCGGTGACCTGCACAGGTGTGTTTGAAAATCCACTTGAAGCTCCGTTGCCGAGCAGGATTCCATATCCCCAGCAATAAATCTCGTTAGATGAGTTGCGGGCACAAGTATGGTAGCGACCGGCATCAACTTCGACCGGGTTGGCAACCGCATTCGTGATATTTGCCGGTGTATGGTAGTTATAATCAAGCGAAGCATAAACGCCGTTACCCAATTTATAGTACCAGGTGTCCCCATGGCAGGCGACGGCCATGTTGCTTATTGAACAGGTGTAGTTGTAGCCAGTGGAGACATCGTCAATGTTGTTCGGATAGACCGTTTCAACGGGGCTGGTTTCGATGACGTCATGTCCGGCGCCAAACTGTCCAAAGCGACTTTCCCCCCAGCACCGAGCTTGGTCATCACTGCCGTGGGTGACACATAGGCCCTCACGAGTCGCAAAAACTTTCTTCGGTGTCACCGGCAGGNTNAGTGCNGTTGGGGTGGTGTGATTGTCNCCGACACTTGATCCTGTGATTGCTGAAAGNCGACCGTATTGGTTTTGGCCGGCACAGTAGAGAGTGTCAGAGGTGTCGATTGCACAGATAAANTCGTAGCCGATTGAAAACTCTTTTACATTGGATAGAAANAGCTGAGGGACATGAGTCGAAGTTGTTGATCCATTTCCTAGCTGGCCCCGATTNTTTTGCCCCCAACAGTATAGCTGATTGGANGAGTTCAAGCCGCAGGTGTTATACCGNCCGGCCTTTAGCNCCACGATATTTGATAGGCCAGAAACAGCNCTTGGNGTNGTCACGNNNCNNCCNGCGGNCTGCCCAGTTTGCCCGGCATTNTTATATCCCCAGCAAAGAACGGTATCGTCAGATTGGATCACACAGTTGTGTCCGTGGCCGGCTGTCGTGGCTTTTAGGTCTTGAAGTCCCGAAACCTTCGTTGCGGTTGCAACTGTGCCNCCGGCGCTTCCTGTTCCCGCTTGGGCGGCATCGTTGGATCCCCAACAGTAAAGTTCACCCTCTGTACCAACGCCGTCGCTGACGATNCCGCACGAATGATGTTGCCCACAATCGTAATCGACGACGTCGCTTAGCGCCGTCGTCGCAGGCAGGTTGTCGGACGGAAGGGTTCCACCCATGACTGTGCTGTCCGTACCACCACAGCTAACGGTTCCGTCAGCTTTCCAAACACAGGTCGAGTAATCGCCTGTACAAACATGTTGTGCGCCCGACCATTCGTCAATTTTTTTAGGATAAAAAGGGGTCAGGTGATAGTGAAATAAGGGGAGGCTGGTCACGCCGGCGCAGTAGACCTCCGAGTTGGCGACATAACAGGTGTTATCAAAACTCCCGTCGATCACCGAAATATTTGTGAGGGCGGTGATTCCTGTGGCCGGTGATGAAACGTCGACGTATGTAGAGTCCGCACCGGATTGAGGTGTCATGCTCATGCCATCACTGGTTCCGCTGACTAAATTGATGTCAAGGCGACCGGTCCCGCTGATGGCATTGGCAGAAACTTGATACTTTGATGTGGTCACCTGAGTCACCGTATATGACGTCACTGTTACACCGGCAAAGTTGATCAGCGAATCGACGACTTCAGGTTTCACGGGCTGTGAAAAGGTGATTTCAAAGATAATGGGTGGGGCAGATGTCGAACTTGCCTGTCCAGAGGCACGGTCGATACTGACCAAAACTAGGCTGGAGCTGTCTCCGTCCGAAGAGCCAAAGATGCTTCCCCTAAGTGAATCATCACTTAAGTTACATGAAGCAAAGCCCATAGCCGCCAGTATAACAATAACGAAACGAAGCTGGCCGATAGCCATTAACAAGATTCGTAAAAGGTTATATTCAGATAAACGTCCCACAGGACTTTTATCGGGTTAATCAAACAAAAACTTTATAAAAAATTTATTTATTGAACGCCCTGTTTTGAGGCAGGGCCTAGACTGGGATTAGGCCGATTTTGGTGCCGAAGGGATCTCGTCGTTCATAATCTTTAAGGCAATCAGAGTCAGTTTGAGTTCTTTGCCTAGTTGCTGGTAGGGGGTTTCGACGTCCTTACCAGATTGAACGGCTTGCTGGACTTCCTCTAGTTTTTCGCCAAGACGGTTTAGTCCAAAGTTTGCGACGGTTCCGATAAGGCGGTGACAGATCTCAGTGGTTTTTTGTGATTCCGAGGAAAAAATCGAGCGGGAAATCGACTGGTATCCGTAGATCAGTTCTTCAGCGGTTTGGTCCAACGCGCTTTTAAANACNNTTTCNTCAAGGTTCNCTTTCAGTTCNGCGAATTTNNCTTTGTCGATCCGCTCTTCTTTTTTTAATGACCGAGTCATTTGATTTAGAAACTGCTGCTCATTACGAGGCTGACGAGCCTCAACTTGGGACAGTAGAAGCTCCAAATAATCGATATCCACAGGTTTTTTCACAAAGTCGTAGGCGCCCGAGTGCCATGCCTGTACGACGACATCAAGGTCCCAGTAGGCGGTGATTAGTACAAATACGGTTTCGGGGTTTTTCTCAAGATAATCGATCATGACGTCGACTCCGGTGGATGTCCGCAGGTCGTAGTCACAAAGAACCAAATCAAAGTTTTTGTCCTGTTCGCATTGAAAGCTTTCTGCTGAGGAATAGCAGCTAAGCTGTTCGCCTTCGCTACGTAAAAAATTGGCTGCGATTTTTAGGCTGACTTGGTCATCATCGATTATTGCAATCCGCATAAATTCCCCTTCGAGATGAATTCTATTCGGATCGTTTCAATTAGGTCTGAAGTCGTGGGTAGGAACTTAACTAAAAAATAAGAATCGGAGGCGTAGTAGTAGCTACGCCTCCGAGTCAATCGCAGGAAACAGTATTTGGTCGTTCAATACCACCGGTGTTCGCTTAACCGGGTTAGTGAGGCCATTCCTTGGCCACACTGTTGTGAGCTAGAGTCGAGAACCAAGACTCGTGGTCATTTGCTCATTATGAGAAAGTCTGGTTCAGGAGACTCAGTGCCGAGTTCGCTGTCTGATTCGCTTGCGAAAGGACAGAGATACCAGCGTTAGTTAGAATATTGTTTTTAGTGAACTCTGCTGTTTCTTCAGCCACATCCACATCGCGAATTCGTGAGTTTGCCGCAGACATATTCTCGACAGAGATCGCAAGGTTACTAATCGTTGATTGTAACCGGTTTTGGATGGCACCGAAGTCAGCTCGCATCGCAGAGACGCTGACAATCGAGGTGTCAATCGCTCCCAGTGCGTTCTGTGCAGAGGCTTTATCTGCAACACTTGTCAGGTTGATACCCAAGGCTGCGGTATTCGCGTCAGCTCGTGAGGCATCGAAAGACAAGCGGTCGATGTTTGGATCGTTTCGAGTTCCGACCTGGAAGTCCAAGATCGATCCGGTACCACTTAGTAGTTGTGTACCGTTAAACTCGGTTCCGTCTGCGATACGATCGATTTCCGAAATCAACTGATCGTATTCCACATTTAGGAACTGTCTCTCAACTGGCCCGATCGTATCTGAAGCGGCTTGTACGGCCAGTTCTCTTAATCGAATAAGAATAGAACTGATTTCGTTCAATCCACCTT
This sequence comes from Pseudobdellovibrionaceae bacterium, assembly GCA_002686065.1. Taxonomy (GTDB): domain Bacteria; phylum Bdellovibrionota; class Bdellovibrionia; order Bdellovibrionales; family UBA1609. The sequence continues at coordinate 3,700 of NYZX01000089.1, forward strand.
CAGCGACCTGGATCAATGAAACACCATCTTGAGCGTTTCGTGAAGCCTGTTTAAGACCTCTGATCTGTGCCTTGAGGTTTTCTGATATGGCGAGTCCGGCAGCGTCGTCGCCGGCTCTGTTAATTCTGAGACCTGAAGAAAGTCTCTCGAGACTCTGATCAAGTCCCAAACGGGTTTTCGCTAAATTTCGTTGGGCATTTAGCGAGGCCGTGTTGGTATTGATTCTCAAACCCATCGTTTCCTCCTCCGTGAAGAACAAAGCACCGTCCGTGATGCTTTTGGGTTAGTTTTACTTTCACTAGCTCTATCGACGTCTCATTTTGATTCTTTAAATTAATTTCTAAATTTGAGACGAAACTGGATAGAGGTCTTGTAAAGTAGGCCTCAAATCCAATCTTGTACGGAGACAGCAGTATCTATTGGTCTAGTATTCGTAGTTCACTAAGGGCTCTACGTCGGCCGAAGTTGTGGTCATAAGCAACTGTCTAGCTTCGGACTGTATGTCTTCAAGGGTCACATCCTGTTGGACGCCTTCGCCAGCGATTAAGCAAGATACGCAAAGGTTGGACAGCACGTTGGCTAAGGTCAGAATGGACTCTAAGGCCGGCATGGCTGCCAGTCCTAGAACAATGGCTGGCTCAACAGGTATTCCCAATGGGGCCGTGACGATACTAAGCATCGCCAGGGCGCCGATACCAGGGGCTCCGCTCATGGCAATTCCGGTGAGCACGGATCCGATAAGAATAACTAGAGCGTTTGATGCTCCAATTGGGATTCCATAGACTTGAGACAGGAACACCATCAGCATTGAAACGAACAAGGCCGAGGCGACGGGATTTAAGCAGACGCTTAATGGGACCATCAAGTGAGTTTTCTGCCGGTTCATTTTAAATTTGTTTTCCATTGTATCCAGCATCAAAGGGATCGATGCAAAGCTGCTACTGGTAGCAATGGCAACAAGTGATAGTTCTCTAAGGTCCATCAAAGTTTCAGAAAAACTTTTGTTCACAATCTTCGATATGAAAACCAGGGAAATCAGCACAACTAAAGTCGCAGTCCCGAAGGCCATAAGTAAAAACGGGCCCAGTGCTAGAAAAATACTGGGGCCAAGATGACTAATATGGTCTGCAAACAGGCACATCAAGCCGATGGGTAATAAAATCATAATCCCGTTGATCATTTTAACGAAGGCCGCATACAGGCCCTCAAAGACGACAAGTGCTGTTTTTGCTGATGGCGTTTCGGTTTTTCCCAAGGAAAGGCCTAATAATATAGAGAAAAATAAAATGCCTAGATTATGGCCTTCCATAAAAGCTACAAAAATATTTGCAGGAATCATGCTTTTCACAAGTGCAAACAGACCGCGCTCCGAGTCGGACCCTTGGTCTATAAGAGGGGACTGGTCAGCCTCAGCGATCATTTTTCCGATCGAGGCTTGCGCATCCTCCGAGAGGTTTAAGCCGACGTCGCCAATGAGTCCGGTTCCTAGCCCAAGACCCGCGGCAAGAAACTGTCCGACCACAAAGATAACAACGATTTGAGCAAGGGATCGCTTAGCCTCTTGATTTTTTAGAAGGTTCCCTAGGCTTGAGCCTATGGCGACAACTAACAGCGGGATAATCGACATCTGGAGCAGGGACATAAACAGCTGTCCCACCGGTGCCATCTGATGGGCGAGGTCTTTAGAGGTGATTCCAATGACAACGCCGGCGATGATGGCTGAAAAGATGACTTTAGGGTTATGCATGACCTTTAAAAGCTTTTGAATCATAGTTGCCGCCAATTCTGTGTTCTTAGGTATTTGTTTGATAGTTTTTCGAGCTGTCCGCTACTGGTTTGTGTATCTATGAATAAATCGATCCACTGATGTAGAAACTCATGGTCTCGTCCGATGGCAATAGCGATATCGTCATTCAAGGTGGTGGGAACTGCTCGTACTAAAATGGACGCCTTCTGGTTTTCAAACAGCCAGTTTTGCNCCACCGATTCATCGGCATAGGTGAAGTCAATGCGCCCACTNATCACTGCTTTAATCANCTCTTGCCGATCATCGAACAGAAGAGACNGGCTTTTCGGGAAGTGCTTCTCGCCGAATAGGACATAGGAAGATCCTTTGATCACGCCGTAGCGGACCTCCGCGCTGTTCAGGCCATCTAACTGACCTTTTAGACCAAGTTTTTGATAGGACAGTCGGTTGACCAGTAGAACCTTCTTCAGCTTCAGGTAGGGTTTAGAAAATCGAACGTTTTGTCCNCGGTANAAGGTGCGGCTTAGTTTTGAGATACCTATATCGACCTTGCCGGTCTCGACCTTTTTTATGACGTCATCAAATGATGTGGCTGAACGGTCCAAGACCAGGTGGACGCCGAGCTCTTCACTGATTTGCCGAGCTAGCTCGATATCAAACCCNCGAAANACCTTGTTGGTGTNNGCCATAAAAAAAGGAGCAACGTCCTCTTTATAGATACCAACGACCAGGCGTTTTGCTGATTTGACTTGGTCAAGTTTGTTCGCTTGGGCCGATAGGGGGAGCCCGATCAGTAAGGTGAGATAGGCGATAAGTCGCAGTTTGCTCATTGGAACCTTCTGTTGCTAGGTGGTGATAAGGCTTATTCAGCAAGACATATGCCACCTCAAAACAAATTTGACTGAGTTCAGCGTCCAATCTTTCAACACCTTTGCGACGATTCTTGTACGTGGCCAATATTATTCAGCCGACGCATTGCTGCTACCCACAAGGAAAGCACACCGTATAGGCTTAAATAATGAAAGCTGTTCTAATTTTATCTGCCTTGGTCCTATTCACCTCATGCAAATCGAAGCCTGATTTTGACCCATACTCACGAATTAACGATGAGGTCTTTGGTCTTTCTGTGGATCTACCCTCGGGCCTTAGTGAAAAGGAAGTCCGGTGGATTTTTGGAAGTACGTTTTCTCAGAAAAAACTGTTTTTAAAATCGATCAATGCCTTAGGGGAAACCTATAAGGGGACCAGTTATAGTCCGAAGTCAGTCGACTTTAAAATCAAGATCATTGGGTTGCACCTTGTAAAGGTGTCGGGGCGTCCGGGTAAGTTTGTTCATATGAGGATTCAAAACTCGTTCGAGAGCGGGACACACCAAGTGTTGACCGAGTATTTGTTTTATAAAGATGGCGAAAAGCTTCGTCTGGTCGATACGGTGAACCTGTTTGCGAACCGTTGTGACGTCAAGCAGTCTCGCTTAGGTGACTTTTCGGCAATAAAGATCGCTGGTGAGCTGGTCATGCGTTATTACCGTGATTGGAAAATCGANCATTGTGATGGTCGCAGTGAAGAGATCGGTAAGGACTTGCACCTGGCTGTGTTGAAAGANGACTACTTCCGAGANTACGAACAAGAGCTCACTTACCAGTGTCTGCTTCGCCAGGCCCAGGGTGTCTGCGAGACGAAGCAGGTCAAGAAAAGTTATAGTCGACAAGTCGAGGTGAAGTTATCTCAATGTAAAAAAGGTTGCTCAGGCTTTGATGTGTTTCCTGACGGGGGAGCCCCTTTGCGAGTCACTCGTGACGGAGTCAAATTTAAGTCGTCATCGCTTTGATCCTTTTTGGATGATGGACCATCGTGATGTGCGGGTACCAAGATGTGTTGATCCGACTTTTTAAACTTTGAAGTCACTCGGCTGGCCAGCTGCAGGACATCATTTCGGATGAACAGCAACGAAGGTAGTAAAAACAATGTGAGAATCGTTGACGATGACAGGCCCCATGCCAATGAAAAGGCAAGTGGTTGGGTAAAGCCGGATTCGCCTCCGAAGGCATAGGCCATCGGAAAGACGCCGCCTAAGGTGGTTAGCGTTGTCAAAAGGATGGCTCGTAGGCGTGAACTTGAGCCCGTGATGATCGCCTCTGGCGATAGCCAACCGCTGGCTTTATTCAGCTTGTTGATCTGGTCCACCATGACGATCGAGGCATTTACGCCCATCCCAACAGTCCCGACAAGGCCGATCAGGGCCATCAGCCCCATAGGAAGGTTGTGAAAGTACAAAGCTAGTAGAATTCCGACTAAGCCGAATGGGATGGGTAGCCCAACGATAAAAGGTTGGGTCACCGACTTTAAGACNAAGGCAATAATAAACAATACGGAGACGATACAGGCGATAGCGACCTTTATAGCCCAAGCAGCTGATTTTTCCTGTGACTTGTCGGCAGCGACCACTTCGATTTTATATTTAGGGAACTGGGTTTCTAGACCCTTCAAAGCGTCCTGAGCGGCCGAGATCGCAGCCATAAGGTTTGAGCTGTCCTCGTTGACGGCAAAATCCATATACTGGACGCGTTCAAGCTCCTCGTGTTTGATCTCTGTCATTTGAGTGCGCTTTTCCCAGCGCCCCAATAGGTGTAGTGGAACAGTCACTTGATGTCGGTTCAACACCGAATACGCTCCAAGTGTCTCGGGTGAGAGCTTNTCACTTGAGCTTAGTTGAGTGTTGATCGAGACCGACTCGCCCCCAAGCCGGACCACGCGAAGTTGGTAGGGGGTAAACAAGCTTTTCATCTGACTGGCTAGCTGAAATGGGCTTAAGCCATGAGCCACAAGGGCTTCGGTGTCAGGAACAAATCGCCAAGTGGTTTTTAACCGTTCATCCAGAGGGACGTATTCGCTGACTTCGTTCAGGTCGACAAGGGTCTTCGAGATGGCGGCTTCTAACACTTCGAATTCAACCGCTTCAGATCCCTTTACACTGACGGTGATCATATTGCGCTTTATTTCGTTATCGTCCTCAAGCCGAGCTTCAACCCGAATTTTTTCAAATAGATCCTTGTCTNCAAAATCGGCTAAAAAGGCTTCCACCTTCGGCTTGACCTCTTTCTTCAATGACTGTGGGTATNGGTAGGTTCGATCCAGATAAACCGCGATCTTTGCGTACCTAGGGTCTTTGATGATTTGGCCACGACTCCAGATTTCACCAAGTTCTGTTCGAATGTTTTCAATTTTTCCTGGTGCCAGCTTAAGAAGCTCTTCTTCGATGGGAACAAGCTTCTGTTTGGTTTCGGCCAACGAGCTACTTTCTTTTAATTTTAGCTCAATTGAGATTCTTTCTGAACTAATGTGAAGTCCGAAATTCTGTGGAATCTTCTTTGCGCCAAGGTAAAGTGATCCGGCGATAAGAGCCGCGCAAGAGACCATAAGTAANTAGCGCCACGGTCTTAGTCTGTGAAGTAGCCCTTCATATTTNCTTTCAAGCCACTTCATTGGTGTTGTCATCAAAGANTTCGGAGCTGCTTTCACAAAATGGGCAAGGTGGTTTGGAAGAACAAAGAAACATTCTAGCCAAGATAACCCCAGGGCAACAATGACCACCAAGGGGACTGAAAAAAGCCAAAGGCTCATTTCACTTCGAATAAAGATCAGAGGCGCAAAGGCGACGAGGGTCGTAAGAATTGTCCCAGTGACGGGTATAATAAGATCTTTGACCGCGGTCTCGGCGGCCGCGATTGGTTTCATTCCGGCTTGAATATTTGCTGTGTAACGTTCAGACACGATAATGGCATCATCGACGAGCATGCCGACAACTAAAATCATTCCGATGATCGACAGTAGGTCGATGGAAACTCCGATGTAGGCTAGGACAATCAGTGCACCAAAGTAAGCGATCGGCAGCCCAAAAGCCGCCATGGCAGCAACCCGCCACCCAAGAAACAGAACAAGAGTGATAATAACAAGGACGAGTCCGACAAGGCCGTTCTTTTTTAGGACTTCAATTTGAGTTTGAATAAACTGTGGTCCGTCGACAACGTTGACGGCCTTTAGGCCCTCGGGTAACGAGGCGTTGAATTCGTCAAGAACTTCGTTCAGCTTCGCCTTTAGCGTGATGGCATCTGAAGTCACATCTTTTCGTGCGCTCATGCTTTCGGAAACCACACCGTTGAGATAGGCAATCGACGTTGCTTTCACCGGGCGGTAATCAAGGGTCGCAATATCTGAAAGAAGAACGCTTTGTCCCGATCGATTCATAGTAATGGGAAGACGGTTAAGGTCTTCAATTCTAGAGATCGGGTTGTATACCTCAACAAGCTCCGTATCCAGCCCATTTTCTGTTTCACCGATGGGTAGGTAGCCAAGGGCTGCGTCAATCTGTTGGCGGACGCTTTCAATGGATAACTCTAAGTCTTGCAGCTTTTTAGATGAAATATCGATATAGAGCTCTTTGTCACCAAAGCTATGAGACACACGAATGACCCCTGAAAGACGGGCGATCTTTGATTCCAGTTGGTCGGCTAGGTCATGGTGGGAGGGATTGTTGCGCTCAAAGCCTTGAAGGCCAAGCCAGACAAGAAAAACGTCTTCGACCTTTAGGCGCTGGACATGGATCGACCGGACGTCTTCAGGTAGCCGGTTTCTGATGCCATCAACCCGCGTTTGAACCTGGGTGACCGCACTCTCCAGGTCCGTGTAATTGATGTCATATTCCAAATAGACTTGCGACAAACCAGTTTTACTTTGGCTGTGCATTTCGGTGACGCCAGGAAGCCCCTTTAGGCTTTCTTCAATGGGGTATGTGACGAACTTTTCGACCTCCGACGGAGTCGCTCCGGATAGGCTGGTGTTTACGACAATTTTTTGAAATTGTAGAGGTGGAATTAGGTCACGCCTCATGCTTGTTAGGCCAACGATTCCTAGTAGGATGACCATCACCGTTAGGAGGTTGACGGTAAACGAGTCTTTAATAAGGGCGGTAATCCATTTCATGAATGTGGCTCCTGAAAGCATAGGGCTTCGAGTTGGTCAGTCAAAATCAGTGAAGAAATAAGGCTGGTCCAATATTGTTGACCTAGTTGAAGGTAGCTTGATCGTAAAGAGACTTCTTGGTCGCGGTACTGAAGGTAATCCACGAATTCGATACGACCGTTTTCATAGCGTTTTAAGGCGAGGCCGACTTGTTGCTTAACAAGATTCAGTTGTTTTTTTACTAAGTCCATTCTTTGGCGGAGCTTATCTAGCTGAGATTCGTACTGTCGATGAGCTTCGACCACCTGCTTTTTGGTTTGTCGTAGCTGCAGCTTTTGTTGTCGATGTTGGTCAAAAGCTTTGCGGACCTCAGCGTCCCGTGTTGGGTTGTTGAAGGGCCATTGAAAGGTGAGGGTGGCTTGGATGACCTGGTCGGTTAGATTTAGATTAGTGAAGTCTTTGTGGCTGGCTTGAAGGCTAAAGGTCAGGGGATTCTTGTACTGGCTTCGTACCGATTCAACCTGCGCTTGTAAAGCGTCGAGGTTTTTAATAGCGGCTTGGTAACTTAGCGAATTTTCGAATCGAAAAGTTTTTCGTTCGGATTCCAATTTTTGAAACGCTTTTAAAGGGTCAGTGAGTCGAGGACGCTGTTTCAGATCAGGGTCTATCAGAGTCCATAGAGTGGCTTGGCTAACTTCTACGTTCTGCTCGGCAGAAAGGACACGTGACTCGGACTCAATCTGGTCGGATTGCGCTGAAAGATAATCCAGTTTTGGGATCAATTTTTTTCGGTAACTGGACGTCGAGATATCAAGCACTCGTTGAGCTTGCCTAGCACGTGACGATTCGATGTCCATGATTTGCTGGTAGGTGTATGTTTCTAGAAATCGACTATGTGAGCGGACACAGGCTTTTGCCTTCTCAAGACGTGTTAGGTGGGTTTGTTGATCGAGCAGCAGGCGAACTCGTTGGCGATTCTTACGGTCCGCTTCACCAAAAGCGTTGGACCAAAGATCTTGGCTAAGGCTGATTTGGTAGGTTTCAAGCTCGACAGCAATGCCCGAAGAGACGGTCGTGTCTTGAGAGTAGTTAAAATTGATGTCTGTTCCACTGGGCAGGGACTGACTTAAAGACACTTCGGACTGTTGATAAGTGCCCGAAATCTCGTCACTGTCAGTAAAGTCTCTGTCGATACCGGAATGTGAGAACTCAAGCGCCGAGGTCCACAGGTCACTTGCGATTCGGACCTCTTGTTCGGTGATGGTCTTTTCAATCTCGGAAATCTGGTAAATTTCCTCGGCATGCAGTGAGCGCTTTAGGTAATCTTGGATGGTCTCGGCAGTCGATGCGGAACCAAAAGTGAGTGCAAAAACCAAAATAAAAGCTGATGGAAAATGAAGCATTGTGGATCCTTAACGGGAGCTCCCTCATAGCACAGATGCCGCAACTAGAGCAGGCTTCAGGATTATATGCGGCGCACAATTTCTCTCAAGAATGTCTCATTTGCCAATTCAGCCGGGCGACTCTCGATTTCCTCGGAGACTGTTTTAGATATACCTTAAGCTTTAGCCTATGCAGGTGTGTCAATTTTTAACTAATCGACCCGTTCGAAGGTGTGAAATGTGATAGGGACTTCTCCTTGTCCTTCGCGCCGAGAGACCTCCTTGAATTCCCCTTCGGGTAATTCAGGGTAGGTGGTTTCCCCTTCGAAGTCCTTATGGATTCGGGTCAGGTAAACCTTATGTGATGTCGGTAAAGCTAATCGATAGATCTCGCCGCCGCCATTGATGAAGACTTCGCCCGGCCAATCCTTGTGGTGCTGTTCTGCGACCTTGTAGGCTTCTTCCAAAGATGGAACAACAATGGCGTCATCCAGTTTATAGTTAGGCTGTCTTGTGATCACGATGTTCAGCCGTTTAGGAAGAGCCTTTCCAAGGTCTTCGTAAGTTTTTCGGCCCATGATCAGGATTTTTCCCAAAGTGGTCTCTTTGTAGAACTTTAAATCTTCTGGGATATGCCAAGGCAAGGTGTTGTTTGTGCCAATGACGTTATTTTCAGAGGCGGCCACGATTTGGCTGATGATCATATGGAAACCTCAGCTTTGATCGTAGGATGTGAATCATATTCGATGATTTCGACGTCGTCGAAAGTGAAATCAAAAAGATTTTTAATGTCTTGGTTTAATACTAGCTTTGGTAAGGGCTTCGGCTGGCGCTGCAGCTGAAGGCGGGCTTGCTCAAGGTGGTTTAGGTAAAGGTGAGCATCGCCCAGCGTATGAATAAACTCGCCTGGTTCAAGGTCGCAGACCTGAGCCATCATAGCTGTCAACAGGCTGTAGCTTGCGATGTTGAAGGGAACACCCAAGAAGACATCAGCGGACCGTTGATAAAGCTGGCAAGACAGCTTGCCGTTCGCAACGTAAAACTGAAAAAAAGCATGGCAGGGTGGAAGTGCCATTTGATCTAGTTCGCCAGGGTTAAAAGCAATTACAAGGTGGCGGCGCGAGTTTGGATTCGCTTTGATCTCTTCGACAACCCGTGAAATTTGATCGATCTTTTCGCCACGTGAGTTCGTCCACTCACGCCATTGAGCACCGTAGACTCGGCCTAAATTTCCGTCTTCATCAGCCCACTCATTCCAGATTCGGACTTTGTTGTCTTGAAGGTACTTTACATTGGTGTCGCCACTTAGAAACCAAAGCAACTCGTGGATGATCGAACGAAGATGTAGTTTCTTCGTTGTGACCATGGGAAACCCCTTCGCCAGGTCAAAACGCATTTGGTGGCCAAAAAGGCTTAGTGTGCCAGTGCCTGTGCGGTCTTCTTTTTCGACGCCTTCATCTAAAATTTTTTGCATAAGGTTTAGGTAAGTCTGCATCTGGTCCAAACTCCTTTAAGTCAGAAAGACTGGGGAATGCTGTCAGGCTAAGGCCGACCGGTCAAGCTCGGCCAGGCCTCTATCAGTGATCCTTGCCGGCAAAGAATTTCAAGCTGTCCGAGAAGCTCCTAGATTGCCTTATTGCTGCTGAAAAAATGGGCTATTCAGGGATTTTGCTCTGGCGCGTCGAAGGATTATGGACTAAGACCAAGCCATGGAAATTCGCGATCCAATTCATGGCTCGATCGAGCTGTCGAAATTTGAAACCAAGGTGATTGATAGCAGGCCCTATCAGCGTCTGCGATCTATTAAACAATTGGGGTTTTCGGAGTTCAGTTTTCCTGGTGCGACCCATAACAGATACCTTCATTCGATTGGTGTCTGTCATTTGTCGGGTCAGGCCTTTGATTCATTATTTAAGCAGTTTACTTTTTCGAATTCGGATGTACGAAATCGGTTTCGTCAGTGTGTTCGTTTGGCAGCCTTGCTTCATGACATTGGGCACGGCCCCTTAAGTCACACCACTGAAGAGGTCATGCCGCAGTTAAAAGATCTGAATGTTTCAGTCTACGCCAATCGCGATCAAAATCGGCAGGCCAATCACGAAGACTACACGATTAAATTTTTGACGGACTCGAGTTTGTCGGAAATTTTATCTAACAACCATTACGGCATTACGCCTATGCATGTGGCCTGTTTGGTGGATAAGTCCCTTGCTGTGCCGGATGACTTCTTTAAAGACCAAGGGATCGATTTTCGAATTTTGTTATCTCAGATTGTCAGTTCAGAAATGGACGTCGACCGAATGGATTACCTGGGTCGCGACGCTTATTTTTGTGGGACCAGCTATGGGAAGGTCGAGCTCAACTGGTTGTTGGCTCATTTAGATTTCTACGTCAGTGACGATAAGGCGCATTTAGCTTTAAACCGTCGTGCCTTGTATTCCTTTGATGACTTTTTGCTGGCAAGGCACCATATGCACTTGATGGTTTACTTTCATCATAAAAGCGTGATCTACGAAGAGCTCCTTCACAGATATCTCACCTCGAAGGACTGCCAATTCTTTTTGCCAGCCGATATTGAAGAATACACGAAGTGTAACGACTATGCCTTGTTTGAGCATTTAGCGAATTCATCCAACTCCTGGGCTCAGCGAATTGCACGGCGAGAGCCCTATAAGGTTGTCTTCGAGCTGCACTCGACTGAAAAAAACGAGCGCGCCAAAGAGATGGAACAGGTTCTTCAAAAAGAAGGATTTGAAACGATCCTAGCGAGTTCAACCACGCGCTTGAGTAAATACCACACAGCGGCCCCAGAAGAAAAACTGTACCCGATCTATGTGGTCGATCACCTTGATCCTAAGGCGGTCCCTTACCGTATCGAAGAGTCTACCGAGATCTTTGACAAATACGAAGAGATCCGAAAAATCGAACGCCTCTACGTCGCCCCAGAAGACCTAGAGCGAGCCCGCCTTGTGCTGGCGAATCGAAATTCGTAGTACGATGCTTCTTGGTGAGTACTTAGATGGTGCAAGTACGATCGGTCAACTTAAATGAATGTCGAAAGCTTTCGGTAGAGGTCTGGTTAACCAAGGCAGCGCGATAGCTTATCTGGTTCTTTCGCTGCAGTTGACTTGGTATGTATAGCCATCCAGCCCGTTTTGTTCGCCGTACCTAAGGTACCCAGGCATCGCGGGGCCGCGGTAGACGAAGGAGCCTTGAACAACCTTGTAGTCTGTCGAACCGTTGTTTTGTTCTTCTGTATCTACGACAAGGATTGGGCAAACAAAAAGAAGTGGACTGAAATGCGAGTTTGGCTGGAAGCATGTTCCCTTAAAGTCAAACCCCGGAAAAGTGATCTCATTTTCAGTTTCACTAATGTTAAGTTGAAAAGCCGCGTGAGGCCGATGGCTATCTCTATCTTCCCTTTGGCTACAACCGACAAGGAGCTCGGTGTAGGCTTGACTTGAAAGAGGCAGGGATAAACATAAAAGTAGTGCTAGAGTTCGCATCAAAATTCTCCTGGAACTGTTTCGGATTCAACTGGAGCTCTATCACAGAAATGTCATGCCTTCGTGGGTTTGTTGTCAGATCAGCCCATTTTTGTAATCGTTACTTGCGTTTATGTTGATTTAACCATTCGCTTGAGGCCGAAATAAAGACATCATGGGCTGGAAAGCCGATAGTTGTAGTGTTTCCACTAGTACCTTGTGTCACGTTGTTTGATTGGGAGTGACGACAACAGCTGAGCCAAATGTTATTTCAACGCCGAGATATTATCGAAGGTGTTGTATCCGTGTTTTTGCCATATTTGAAATCTTGCTTTTTTCCTTCTTTGTTAGGTTGGGGATGTCACAAAGTAGGTGACTGTTTTTTTCAAACTGGGTCAAAAGTCTATCTAGCATTGTATGTATGGCCTTCTCTTGTAAGTCATATCGTTGGCCGAAATGAAGGAAGTTTTTGCGTTTAAACTGTTTGTCTCGTCCGTCCATTTTCAGTGCCATGCTTTCATCCTTGTACAGAAAAGTACAAATGAGATCATAGGCTGGTGTGATTTGTACGCGTCCTAAATTTGGGTCTGTCTGTAAGCTAATGTTCTTGGCATGAAGATCGCCGTTTCCGATCAGGTAGCTAAATGCGTAAAGCTGAATAGCTTTTAGAAGCTCAATTAAAGGAGCCGTGGCAAGCTCTTGTATGCCCGTGCAAATCTCGGCAAAGGACAGTCGATATTTGTCGGCAGGGAAACGGTTCAAAAACTGGCAAGCATCTTCTTGGTGCACCATTTGAAACGAACCGTCGTCCGTGGCTTTGCGGTCAAAGCGCTCTATTAACAGTCCGGGGTTTTTCTTTTTGTCTTGGACGATCGTGGCTGGGTTAACTGTCAGCCCACATTTATCGGCCAACCGTAGACATTGAAGTTCGTTGTGGATTAGGTTTGGCTTATCAGCAGGATTGAGTTTTAAAATATAGGATTTGTTTTTTTTTGCAAAGCTCACCGGAAAACTGATCATAGAGGCTGACAGTTTTTCTTGAACTCCAGCGAAGCTGTCCTCCGTTTTAGTGAGGGCTCCATATTTCAGGCTGTCTTCGAAAAGTTGATAAAAGTCGATTTCTTTTGCGTTTATAGTGTCCGATGTTTGGTGAGGCCTGTGTTGAGAGCAAACATAGATATCTCCGATCACTCGTTCTCCACTGGCCGCTAGTAGTGAAAACAAATCGTCCTCGGATGTTTTTAAATTCTGCACCAGCGCCTTCAGGCGCAAACCCTCGGGAAGAAGGCCTGCGAAAAACGGTGGAAGGTTCACGCCGTGATAGGTTAATGAGTTCGTTTGTTTCTTGAGTCGATAGGTCAGTTCGTCAAAGTTTTGGTTTTTCAAGAAGGCTTCGTCGAAATGAAACTGACATCCTGACTCTGTGCGCTTCAAAGAGCCGGCCTTATGGTTGCCTCGAAAAACCTGTAGTTCGTTGATATGTTTGATGTCGGCGGCTTCGCGCGAGCTCAAGAGCTCACCCCTTGTTTGCCGTATTCAATATTGAACTGTAGCCCTAAGGTTGTTGTCACTTGAAGAACCTTGTCGATTCGGGCGGTGGACTTTCCTGCTTCAAGTTGGCTTAAGAAATTGAGGCTTACGCCCGCTAAATTTGCTAGTTCCGTTTGCGAGAGCCCTTGAGACTTTCGTTCGCTTCGAAGCCGATCTGCGAGCCCTTTTAAAGCTTGTTCGATGACTTGGTTTTGAGTTCGTGGCTTATCCATTTTTTCCTATAATCATGGGAATTTTATACAAATATACCTTAAAAGTCGTTAGTATAACCAAATATTCGCACAATCATGGGAAAAATGCCTATTAACTAGTTTTTTGTCGAGAGAACACCTTAAAATTCCCATGATCATATGAATTCAAAAAGAGACAACTAGCTACAGGAATCGGCTTATAAGAAGGCGTTTTCGCCTGTGATGAACTGACCCAAGATCAGGCGGTGAATGTCTTCGGTGCCTTCGTAGGTGTTGACCGTTTCAAGGTTCATCAGGTGGCGACCGACGTGATATTGCAGGGTGACTCCGTTTGCGCCAAGCATATCGCGGCAAAGCCGTGCGGCCTTCAGTGACTTCGAAACATTATTCATCTTTGCCATAGAAACAGCCTGCGCGGCCAGATCACCGGCATCCAACAACTGACCCGTTCGAAAGCTAAGAAGTTGTCCGGTTGTGATGTCCGTGAAAATTTCAACCAGCTTGGCCTGAATCAGTTGATGACCCGCCAAGGGTTTGTTTGCGAATTGGCTTCGTTGTTTCGTGTAACATAAGGTTTCTTCAAAACAGGCTTGGGCTGCGCCAAGGGCACCCCAGCCGATGCCGAATCGGGCGAGGTTTAAACAGCTGAAGGGGCCTTTTAGGCCTTCAATATCTAAGCGGTGGGACTCGTCGACTTCGACATCGACCAATTCCAGTTCAGCTGAAACCGATGCGCGCAAGCTCCAGCGATGAGGGATGGCTTTTAAGTTCATACCCCTTGTTTTACTTGGAATCACAAAGCCATTGACCTTGCCGTCATCGTTTTTAGCCCAGATGACAGCCAGGTCAGAGATCAATCCGTTGGTCAGCCAGCGCTTGTGACCATTTAAAATCCAGGTATCACCGCGTTTTGTAGCTGTGGTTGTCATGCCGCTGGGATTGGACCCATGCTCGGGCTCGGTCAACCCAAAGCATCCAATCACATCGCCCTTTGCCATGGCTTCAAGGTATTTGTCTTTAATCGGCTTTTTTCCGAACTTATAGATCGGATACATACAAAGTGCGCCTTGCACGCTGGCGAAGCTTCGAAGGCCGCTATCGCAGCGCTCGATTTCCTGCATCAACAGCCCGTAGGTGTTGTGATCCGTTCCAAGGCACCCGTACCCTTGAATTGTTGGTCCAAACAGCTTTGCTTCAGCAAAGGATTTGACGGCCTTAGTTGGGAACACTTCGTTTTCAAAGTTTTCATTTATTTGCGGAAGAAAGTCTTTGTTGATCATTTCGCGTGTCTGGTCGCGCAGCTGAAGGGATTCCTTTGGAAACAAAGAATCTAACTGCATCAGATCAAAAGGACTACTTGCTGCCATGGCTAAGGTGCTCTCCGCGGTCGGCAAAAATATGGTGACCAGTTAGACTTTGGCTTAATGGGCTCATGAAAAAGGAAATCGTCACAGCGACCTCTTGGTTGTCCAGAATTTTAGCACCCGGGCGATCCAGATCTTCCAAGGTCTTTTGAATCGAGTTTTTCTGAGGCTCGCGGCAAAGAAGGAATTCTTCTGTTATGCCCAGTTGAAGCCAGTTGATACTGATGCACTTATCGATCCATTCCGTGGCTTGCGAGTGCATATGATCTTTTAGGCCCTTGTTCACTTCCGCAAGAAACTGATCCTGTCGATGCTCAGCTTCCAAGCCAGAGTAGCTTGTCATAAGAAATCGACCTTTGGCCTTGCTGGCGAGGTAAGGAGTCACGTCGGCCCAAAACTGTTTTGTCTCTTCGAGGTAGCTTTGAGCAAGAGAGGCCGGTGAGTCTTCGCAGTCATTTAGTTTTTCTAGATAGAATCCCAATCGTGTGTCGATGACACCGTCAATACTGCCTAAACTTTGAGACGCTGTACTGAGGTGGTGATCCATCTGAGTGGAGTCTTCGGGGTCGTAGACAAGGGCGGCGGCCCGACCATGTCGTGCATTGATCTCGCGCGAGTCATTCAAGTTATCTGCGAACAGCCGTGCCATACGTTCTTGGTTGGTCACAATGGCGACGTCGGCGCCGAGCTCGCACAGTGTGTTCGCCAGCGTCTGCTGTAAGTGGTGCAGGGGGCCGATTAGAAAAATCGTCTTATCTGAAAGTCTTAGTGTGGTATCCGCCATTGCTACTTCCTCATTTCCGGATTTCAAAGTATAAAGAAAGGGTCGTAGAGGAGTCAAAATGCGATTTTTGGTTATTGGGTCTGGTGGCCGAGAACATGCGATTGTTCGTGCTTTGAGCTTGTCATCAAGCGTCTCTGAAATTCATGCCGCACCGGGAAGTGCTGGAATTTCTAAATATGCTGTTTGCCATGAAGCCTCAGCTATGGATCACTCCTCGATTGTCAGTCTTGTAAAGCAACATCGATTAGATGTTGTTGTTATTGGTCCCGAAGACCCTCTTTGCTCTGGATTGGCGGACACCTTACGCGCTGAAGGGATCAAAACGGTTGGTCCGTCGAAAGAGGCTGCTCAACTTGAGGGCAGCAAGATTTTTTGTAAAAAGTTTTTGAAGTCCGCAGGAGCTCCGACGGCGCGATATGAAGTCGTTGAAAGCTTGGCGGAAACCATGGCGGCGAGTGCGTCCTTCGAAGCTCCGTTTGTGTTTAAGGTCGATGGCTTGGCAGCGGGCAAAGGGGTGTACATTTGCCAAAATGAATCCGAACTTGAGGCTGCAGCAAAGGAAGTTTTCGAGGCGAAGCGCTTTGGCGCTGCCGGATCGAAAGCTCTTTTAGAGGAGCACTTGCCTGGGGACGAGATTAGCTACTTTGTCTTGACCAACGGTGAGTCTTATCAGGCTCTGCCTTTGGCGCGCGATCACAAGCGTTTGATGGACAAGGATCGCGGTCCAAACACTGGCGGTATGGGGGCGATTGCTCCGTTTCAGCTATCGGCCTCTTTGCAACAGACCATTGATACAAAGGTTGTTGCTCCTTTTATCGCACAGTTGAAAAGTCAGAACCTGGATTACCGAGGGGTGATTTATTTTGGTTTTATGGTTCATGATGATGTCCCGAACGTTTTAGAAATCAACGTGCGTTTTGGTGACCCGGAAGCGCAAGTTTTGCTGCCCTTAATCGACGTCGACTGGGGCGTGTTGTTTTCAGATTTAGCGGAAGGACGGTTGTCTGAGTTTTCGACCAAGCCGCTATGCACGGCCTGTGTCGTATTGGCTGCTGAGGGCTATCCGGAAGCGCCCAAAAAGGGGGTGCCCATCGACGGAGATCTTCTAGCTGAGACTTCGTCAAGTTACTTCCTGCATGCTGGTACTAAGAAAAGCGAGCAAGTCTGGCAGACCAATGGTGGTCGAGTTTTAAACTCGATTGGAGTTGGGTCGACTCACCAGGAGGCTATTCAACGTGCCTATGCTCAGTCGGAAAGTGCGAACTGGCTGGGGCGGCAAATGCGTCGTGATATTGGTTCGTCTGTTCTATAGGCCTCTAGCGAAGGCCTTCGATTCGGATAAATCCCTGTCGAATCAATTCCATCCGTATGGCTGACCGATGCTTTTTGGGAAGGACAATGATCAATGAGCTGTTGTCGGGTCCTGATTCTAAGTGGCTAAGGCTTTGATCAGCCATTGTCTTCCAGGGGCTGTCCGAAATACGTCCACGATGTATGTGATCTGATAGTTTTGCGAGTTGTGCCGAAATCAGAATGCCGACGGGTAAAAAGAACTGAATTAAGCGTACCGGGGGCTTCCCGATCCAGTCTTCTAGAGCAATGACCGCTTCAGGGAATATGGCGGTCGTCATAGACGAAGCCAGTATATAAACCAAAGGTCCGAAAAATAAAGGGCCACGATGTTCCTTCGTCCACTCGACAAAGTTATGCCATTTGGATTCGGTGTGTTGGAATTGCTCGTAGATAAAAGGGTCGGTCCAACGGTTTTCTTGTTCGCGGTCATGGCTATCCGTTGGGTATAAGCGCGTGAGCCTTACAATCGTTGATTCGATATCAGAGGTGTTTTGGATAGCTTCAAATGGAACTGCGCGTGTGCGCAATATGAGGCTTTCCAGAATACGGTTGTAGTTTTGTCGCTGTTCTAGGTTAAGAGACTCTAGCATTTCCCACACCGACGCAAGGAAGGGTGTTTTTGTTTGGTCACGTTTATATATTAAAAAATCGTGTTCTAGGAGTTTTGTAAATGTTGTTGGGTGCTCCATTGCGTTTGAAAGTCCAAGCCAGTCTTGAAACTTGTTTTGTAAGGCCTGTGCTTTTTCGATAAAAGGCGCTCGGTGGGTGTGAGGCAGATCTAGGTCAAAAAAACGTTGCAGCCGGTTCAGCATTTTTTGAGAAACAGAGACATCGTTGGATCTGTCGTTTCTGCGCGAAACAATCCCTTCATAGGGGAGGTGAACTTTGGTTTCGACAAACTTTAATGCGTTAGCAAGATCATCGCGAGCGTCCTTGGAAATGTTAGGACGCTCTAACAAGATAAGGATCTGCTTTTTTTTGCCGTCTAAAGATCCCTCCATCACATCATAGGAAACTTCGTTTTGATGTTGGATTTCGCGAACCGCCTTATAGACATCAGGCAGTAGTTTTTGCTCTTGTTGTGAACGGTTCCGCGCTTCGAGATATTTGAAATTCGGGGTTTCAAGCTGTGCCACTTGACCATACTGTTTAAACGGTTTGGAGCAATCCAATTTTACAGGCTTCTTTCCGAAGTTCCCTAGAATCACCTTACTGGCGGCCAGGCTAAGATTAGGTAGGGCTAAGATAAAAAGTAGAAGCTTGGTGCTAAATCGAGTCACCCGAATCTCCTGGTATTGAAGTCAACTGGTTCGGTGGAGTTTGCAGAGGGTAAAGGGCTTCGATCATTTCAATATCATAAAGTGTCGGAGTGGATGCATCTGAGGTGTAGCGCATGATGCTTTCGACAGAGGTGTCAGTGACATGTCCAAGGCCAAGAACATGGGCAAGCTCATGAATCATGGTCTCCGTAGCAGACTGCTGCCATTGGTTGGGGGTAAGTTGACTATGTGCTATTTGATAGGTCCAAGAAGCCAGAGGAATAAACACGTCGGATGAAATGATCGTTGCGTTTGTCGAGTTGGGTAATGTCAGTGTGTTCATCGCCGTCCATGTCGAAGAAGGTGTTGGTGAAAATTGATAGTCTTCGAGGGGGTAGACGCAGTGGTAGTTGAGGTCAGAAAAGGGTGGGTAGTCTTGAACGATTTCGCCTTCAATTTGTAAGCGATCTTGAAGTAGGTCGTTCCACGTGCTGACGGCTTGGGTAAACGCTTTTTTGAACATGAAATTCAATGAGTGATCGGGCATGTCGCAATAGCGAAGTGTTATCTTTCGTTGCTGCGGCCAGCGGATTTTAGCGCCTGGCCCGAAGTAGAAGGGGTACCTTGGGGAGTGAATACGTGTGACATCCCGGTCGCTAAAATTTTTGTGAAAGATAATCTCAGTCAGAACTTCACCTTCCGGCGCTTTGTTCCGCCCCATTTTTTCAAAAAACAAAAAGCTCATCGCTTGTTTGTCATCGCTGAGGCTGTAATGAATCAATTCGAGGTTAGCCACGTCCTCGCGGGACTGAATGGCTTGAAGCTCTAGACGTTCTTGATCATCCGTTGCTGGAGAAAAGATAAAAACTAACGGAAAGTCTTCATCGCTGGATTGGTAGTGATACTGGTTTTTCTCTTCGATATAGGAAAAGCGAAAAAAGCTGGGACGTCGTCGCTGGTAGCGGGGCTCGACCGAGTCCAATTCGGCCTGGCGAAGATTTCTTTGCTGAGGAACCTCGGCGCGTTCAGCAAAATTATAAACGGCACGAAAGGACCAACCTTGAAAGTTCTCAAGGTTAGAGGTCCGTATAAAGCTGGTTGGGTTCGGTTGTGTCGGTTCCAGCATTTTTCTAGGGCTTCCTTTGACCCAGTAGGTTGTGCTTTGAACCGAGGCATGGAGTTCTTCCGACGTCGACTCGGCCTCGTCGGTCATCGGTGTGGAACTGCGAACCTTGCATCCGTAGCAGCCTGAAGCGGTAAGGATATAAGTGCCTGTTAGTAGGTATAGAAAAACGTTTTTCAGCATGCCCCATGGCATTGCAAAGAAAAGGCCCTATGAGTTAGCTCTGATCAGTCGTGTGTTGGGGATGAGGCTTGATTTGTGTCAATGGCGTCGACAGCCCGACAAAAAATGCCCTGGGGTTTTGGTGTTCTTCGCAAAAGGGCATCGGGTGACAATTTGAGCCAACTGCTCGCTATCTAGCCAGTACAGACGAAATAGAATGGCCGTCATTGGGTCTCTAAGTTGCAACATAGGGTGCCAAATGAAGAACTGCTATAACCATTGGATACATCGATGAAGTCTATGTCTGTGCTAAGAAGGTCTATCACTGCTAAGCCTGTTTTGCTGCTGACCCTGCTTGTGCTCCTCACCGCCCACGTTTCGGCTGGCGAGATAGTGAATTGTCCGGACGTCTTCGGTGTGGCCACCGCACCTGACGCCGACAAAAAAACATCAAGCTTGCTAAAGGTTCTAAAGTTGGATCGTTACGGTCCCATCAGAAATGCGATTCGTGATTTGCGGCCTTTTATAGGAGGTTCTGCCAGCAGACCAAGGTTGGCTTGGATCATTCAGTTAATTAGTCAGGGTGACGACAAAGACCTGTTTCTGTCACGGGACCGATACAACCAGCTTGATCACGCAGCGGTTGCGGGAGGTTATGAGCAGGGTTTTCGGCCTTTTTACGATATCGAAAGTTTTTTATTTGACCAGTTCTTTAACAAGCGAGCTGACGAATTCAAAAACGATCCAGACTTCATTTCTGATTCGGTTGAGATCCTAACGAGGTCCTTTTTTGAGAAAAGAGACTCTCATGGAACCGTTTTAGATTTTCTTGTTCGGTTCATTTCGGATTTTGATCCGTCGGGACGATGGCTGTCTAAAATTCTAATTAGTAGTGACTATATCGAGCTTGATGAGTGGCGACGAAACCTGAACTTGGCCGAGCGTATAGTGCTCAATGGGGCGGCAACTTCAGCCCAACTTCAAGTAGTTTCGAATTTCGCAGATCGAGCTTATCGTTTTTTACATCCCGAGCGTTTTGACATTGGTCATGACATTCTGGCGCAATATAACGAGGTTGTTGCCGAGCTCACTAGGAAAACGGGAGAGACTTTAAATGTTTTAAATGTCATCACTGAACCCCCTGGTCGACCCGAATCGGGTTTGGTTGGTGACGTTGAGCGTCCGATTTGGCGACGTAAATCTGATAATAGTCTTGCGGCTGTGTTTGATGCTTCAGCTGAGCGGTATTCTCATAACTACACTGGAAACTACCAAGGTGTTCTTGCGGATCAGCGTCTTCTTGTTGAAGGTGAATATAAAAAAGGTATGCGAGTTGGCGAGTGGATCTTGTATTTCACTGGCGAGGGGCAAAAGGTACCGGTGATGTCAGCCGGTTTTTCAGTCGAAAGTCTGCATGGAGGAAGGTCATTTATGCACAGGATTGACCTCCTTAGTAAGCCTTTTTCCGCCGAGATTGTCGAGGCTCTTACTGCCTCCTTTAATCAGGTTTCTAGTGAACATGATGTTGCATTTGTCGCCATAGCTTCTGCCCTAGCGGTTAAGACAAATCGAGTGACAGACGCACGGTTAGCAAAGCCACTTTTACAAATGCATCGACACTATCTTAATGGGAGCTTTACTGGTGGTAGTTCTGTATTAGATGGAGGCTGGGTGGGGCACGATTTTTTTGAGCCTGCCTTGCAAAGGCTTGGAGCTCTTTATCCAGACGCTCTAGCCGAAGCGGAGGCGAGTGTGCCTGGGCGGGGGTTGTCAGATATTAGCAGGCAGCTGGGTGACGCCTATGTTCCGTCGCTTTTAAAGCTACTAAAAATGGCTCCACAGAAATCCCGCGCCGTCATTGAGGCTGCTATAGCGAGCAGTCAGCCAGGTGGGGAGAGTAGCAAGAAGGTTCTTGAGGTGATTTTGGCGGAGTTTAGGGTCGAGCCACGGAACTGGATCTTGCCACTGTTAAAAATGATCCGACCACTACCGGATCAAGAGGTGCGGATATTTAATGAAATACGGGATGTCTCGAAGAAAGACCCAGCCATATTGTTTTTAGCCGTCGAGTCCATGTTCAGATTTGCCTCCGAAAATGCGGGAAAGTTATTTTTGCATGCCGTTCGAACGGTTCACCCAGATAGTGGCGAAGTCTACCAAGATGCCGCTGTTTTTGATGAGTCTATGCTTTTTGGTCTGGGGCAGGCGGTAGATTTGTCGCCAGAACGATTGCGTCTGGAAGACGTTCGAAAGGGACTTGAAATCTTAAAAGAACGTTCCCCAAGTCCGCTTTGGAGAGAGGCTGCAGCCTCGAATTTGGAGGGCGCAAAAACTTTTCCAATAAGGAGCCCCCTATCGTTTTAAGGGGGCGTATAGATTAGGCGTTGGCTGTTGGGGGCTGTAGGCCCTTCTTTTTGATTTTTTCGACCAAGGTTGTTCGGTTCAGCTTCAGCAAGATTGCTGCTTGGTTTCGATTCCAACCCGTTTTTTCAAGGGCTTTCAAAATCAACGAATTTTCGTAGGCATCGACGGCCGAGTTGAAATCCATCCCTGTTTCAGGAATTTCAGCGGCGCTGACGACACTGGTGCGGTTGTTCTTTCGATATTTGTCTGGAAGATCGATCAACCGAACTTCACCTTCGCCTCGCAAAATAGTGATTCGTTCGACCAGGTTTTCTAGTTCACGAATATTGCCTGGCCAATCATGGTTATAAAGTTGCTCCAGAGCATCGTTGGAAATGCCACTTAGGTTCCTGTTGCGACTGGAGTTGTAAACTTCCATGAAGTGATGAAATAACAAAGGGATATCCGATCGTCGTTCACGCAGTGGCGGGATATGAATCGGAATAACGTTAAGTCGATAAAATAGGTCTTCTCGGAAGCGGCCTTGTTCAACAGCTTCTTCAAGGTTGATATTCGTCGCGGCAACCACGCGAACGTCGACTTCGATACTTTTAGTGCTTCCAACCGGTTCGATGCGACGCTCTTGTAGAACGCGAAGAAGTTTAACCTGAAGGGTTGGGCTCATGTCACCGATTTCATCTAAGAACAAAGTTCCGCCGTTGGCCATCTCGAAGCGGCCCATCCGGTTATTGATAGCACCGGTAAAGGCTCCTTTGATGTGTCCAAACAATTCGCTTTCAAGAAGCTCGGCAGGGATGGCGCCACAGTTGATAGGGACAAAAGGTTTGTTTGCGCGACCCGAGTTATAATGTAGGGCTTTGGCGATCAGTTCTTTACCTGTACCGCTTTCGCCAGTGACTAATGTGGTGGATTCGCTGTCGGCGATCTTTTCCACCATGGAAAGCACATTTTGAATGGCTTCACTTTGGCCAACGATATTGCCAAAACGATACTTGGTGTGAAGAGCTTGTTTAAGTTGAAGGTTTTCTCGTTCCAGTGACGAGTGCGAAATGGCCTTATCAATAATGCTAAGGATCTCGTCCAGATTAAAGGGCTTCGTTATAAAATGAAATGCGCCTTTTTGAGTGGCGTCGACCGCGGTTTCGATGGTTCCAAAACCGGTTAATATAATAGACTGCATCTGTGGCTGTAGCTTTTTCATGCGAGACATCAATTCGATGCCGTTGCCATCCGGTAGCCTTAGGTCGATCAGCGCCAGGTCCAGTTGGGCCTGCGACTGCGCCAGGGCTTCGCCCTCGCGACAGGAATTCGCGGTAACCACCTGAAATCCTTTGCGATCAAGCGCTCGGAAAAGCGCAGTTCTTAGTGAAGTGTCGTCGTCTATAATTACTATTCTTTGACCTGACATATGCCCCAGCTTCCTTCCATGGTTACCCCGGCCCCATCCATCGTAGATAGAGACGTCAAAAATCAGACGTAGGGTTAACTTTTTGTCAGATGAGATTCGCCCGTGCTGTTACTAAATTCATCCTGACAGGGGCATTTTGGGGTGTCAAATTTCACCGTCAAAAACCTGTCTTTCGAAATTAAATCTGGACGTTCAAAGGAATTTTTTGCCGCCCTGGATCGGCCGAAAGTCCCTATCTACAAGGCTTTCAGCAGGGTGATCTTCGCCGATGTACCGACTTCAGCCTGGGAATAAAGCTCTAAGCTGCCTTTATGCTCTTCGACAATTTGATAGGACACCGTCAAGCCAAGCCCTGCATGCGGTGGGTTAGGCTTGGTTGAAAACAAGGGGTTGAAAGCTTTTGTTTTGACGGACTCCGACATACCTATTCCGTTATCAGATATCGTCAATAAATATTGATTGTTTCTAGGTTTGAGCTCGATTCGTATCTGCCCGTCGTAGTGTGGGTCTTGGCTAAGTCGGGCCATGATCGATTCCACCGAGTTTTGCAAAATGTTTTGAAAGGCCTGTGACAGGTAATTGAACTGTCCTTCGATGGGGCAGTCTTCATCGGGAAAGTCATACTCCACATGAATATTTCGTGACCGCGTTTGAAGTTCGCTGATCTTCACTGCCTGCTTCAGTATCTCGCGAAGGTCCAAAGACTTTTCATGCTCAAGTCGCCCCAGTCGTGAAAACCCAAGAAGGTTTTCAACGATCTCTTTGCAGCGGTGAGCGGCGTTTTCCATCTCTTCGACATCGCTGTACATATCGTTTTTGGAATCTAAATCCATTTTTATCAATTGGATGAAGTTCAGCATCCCGCCCATTGGGTTGTTAAGTTCGTGGGCGATACTGCTGCTGATGGTTCCTAGTTCGGCCATCTTTGAAGACTCAAGAAGCCGGCGTTGTAAGCGGTTTTGTTCGGTGATGTCGTGAAACATCATTACAAATGAAATATCACGATCCAGGCTTTTTTGAATTTGAAGAACATGAACTTGATAGTCGAATTGGGTTTCCCCACGAGTGATCGAGACCTCTTTTCTAATGGGAAGGTCTTCGGCTCGAAGTCGAATTTTTTTACCTAGAAAGGTTTCGAAAACATTTTTAGAGACCAGGTCCGAGCTGACTTCCAACCCTAGGGCTCGAAAGAAGGCTCGATTCATCCGGGCCAGCTTAAACGTGCTGTCAGTCAAGGCGACAGGGAACGAGAGTGCATCGAAAGTGGCCTCCCATTGCTGCTTTAAAGTTTCGGTTTGCTCGAGCTTAGTTAGTCGCATCACTGAAAGAGGAAGAACGTCTGCGATTTGTCTGAGGAACTGTTTTTCGTCTGTTCGAAAACGGCTGTTTTTCTTGCGACTGATGACAAGCCAGCCAAAGTCGCGTTGGCTGTAGGTTAAGTCTAAAACTAAAATTTCACTAATGGCCTTGGCTTTCTGTAGTTGTTCTAAAAGAAAGTCTTGGCCGTGAAATACAATGCGGACCCATTCAACAGCGAAGAACTCGGTCAAAATATCATTAATGAAACGTTCCATTTCAGAAACCGAGGTCGCCTGTTGAATGCGAATAAGGCATTCGTGCAAGGCTTTGATTCGTTGTTGGGATGTTTCAAGGCGTCGTTGGGATTGTTTTAAACTTTCGCTTCGTTTAAGTATTCGATCATCCAGTTCGGCCTGAAGTCGACGAAGTTCATCATTTTGGTTGGCGATCAGTTGGACTAAGTCGCGGTCTTGTTGCTCGAGACGGTGTTTTTCCAGGGCTTTCAAGGCAAGCAGACGGGTCGTATCCTCAGAGACCTCTGGGCAGAAGCCGTACACTTTGTGATCGTTCACCAGGCTCACTTTTTCAGAGGGCCCAACGCGACGGTCGATCAAGATGACTTGCGATGTGTTAGATCGTAAGTCGATCCAAGACAAAATCTGTTCTGTTCGTTGTTCAGACAGCTCGTTGGCATCAACCACAAAGCAAGGGGTGTTCTGCGGGAGGTCCATTTCAGATAGGATTTCGTGTTCGTGAAGAAAATCAAATTCAAGCCCAAAGTAGCTGGGCAATGATGGACCTATAACATAAATGTCTGATTGCGGCTTTTGGCTCATTGAACGAGGTCCCACACATCGGTGACCGAAGCCAGAGTATGAGTTGGATCAGGTCCTGGGCTACGGGGGGCATGGCGTTCGATCAGCGCAGATGGGCAGCCCAGCTCAATGGCGGCCATGATCTCTGATTCGTAGCGGTCCCCAACGACTAAGGTCTCTTGAGGTGTTAGTTGATGTTGCTCTAAGAGCTGCTTTAATTTTTGGGTCTTGCTTTCCCCTTTGTTGGGGTCGGCGATGCTCATGGTTGAAAACCAGGTTTGTAAATTGAGTTTTTTAATTTTTTGAGTTTGTGTTTTTGTGCTGCCAGCGGTGAGCAAAAGCAGAAGGTGGTTTGCTGACTTCAGTTGATCAAGAAGAGTCACAACATCTGAGTGCAAGAAGATGTCTTCCAGGACGTCGCGCTCATAGAACTTTTTTACAAAAAGATCGACATAGTCTTCGGTCGGCAAAACGTGATCATGCGTTTCGGCGAAAGCTTCAATGAGCTTGGGCCAGGGGAAATAGCCGACTTCAAAGGCGTGAAGGGCTTCATCAAAGGGGATCGATAAGCCCTTTTCTTCAAGAGCGTTTAGGGCCTCTTTCAAGGCAGGGGGGACCAGCTGAGCTCTGGTGTCTAATAGGGTGTCGTCGAGGTCAAAAACAATGGATTTATACATGAGTTTCGTTCGGTTTCTCTGTGAGAGGTTCCCAATGTGTCTATTTCACCACAATCTGTTCCGGGACAGAAGGCTTTTCCTTTTTTGCTCATGGCTTCCGGTCCATCAAACTTGACGCATTTCCCACTTAAGCGCATTCTCTGGGGTCGATAAACAGGGTGTAGATATGACTGAAAAACAGCAAAGCGCATCAAAGAACCGAGGTCGGTTGACAACAATTATTCTTGCGGCAGGCAAGGGGACTCGAATGAAGTCGCCACTTCCTAAAGTCCTGCATCCGGTAGCTGGGAAATCCATGCTTCAGCGAGTTGTCGAGCGTGTTCAGCAAGTGGGATGCGATGAGGTTCGTGTGGTCGTGGGCTACGGCGAAAACCTGGTTCGCCAAGTGATTGAACCCACGGGAGCGGTCTGCTTTAAGCAGGTTCAGCAAAACGGAACAGGGGATGCTGTTAAAGCCGCCCAACCTGAAACTATTGAAGGGACCGTTTTAATTTTGAACGGGGACCACCCTTTAATTCAAGAAGAAGATCTTCAGTCCATCATGGACGACTTTCATAATAGCAGCGATATCATGAGCGTCGTGACCTGTCGTTTAAAGAAGCCTGGAAGCTTCGGGCGTATTGTCCGTGATTCTTCTGGACGGTTTCATGGAATCGTCGAGGCCAAGGATGCTTCTCATGAAACCCTAAAGGTTCGTGAGGTGAACACGGGTATTTATCTGATGCGTGCGGAGGCCTTAAATCGGTATTTGCCACAGGTGACCAATAGCAATGCTCAGGGTGAGTACTATCTAACTGATGTCATCGGTCTTGCGCGGGAAGCGGGTGAGCCTGTTGGAACGATTNTAGCGAAGCCCCGAGTGGCATTTGGTGTTAACGATCAGTCGCAGTTGGCTCGAGCGAGCCAAGTATTGTTCCGCATGAAAGCGAAGAAGTTGATGGATGATGGCGTGGTGATTTTGGATCCCGCTCATGTTTATATCGAGGATAGCGTACAGGTTGGTGAGGCCAGCGTCATTTATCCGGGCACGTTTATTCGTGGTGCGACGGTCATTGGTCGCTACTGTGTGATTGAGCCCAACTGCATGTTAACCAATGTGACTTTAGAGGACAGCGTTCAGGTTCGAGCGATGACGCACTTAGAAGACTGTATTCTGCGCCAACAGGCGGGCGTCGGTCCCTATGCGCGTTTGCGTCCCGGAACTGAGATCGGTGAAGAAGCCCATGTTGGAAACTTCGTTGAGATGAAGAAAACCAAATTTGGTAAAGGCGCTAAAGCGGGTCATTTGAGCTACTTGGGCGATGCGGAAATTGGTAAGGATGTGAATATCGGTTGCGGAACCATTACCTGTAACTACGCCGTTGACCGAAAGAAATATAAAACAATTATTGGCGAAGGAACCTTTGTGGGTAGCGATACTCAGTTTGTTGCGCCTATTGAAATCGGGAAAGATGCCGTTATTGCGAGCGGTTCGACGATTACAAAGAATGTTCCGGACAACGCCTTGGCCGTGGCTCGAGGGCGTCAGATCGTGAAAGAAAACTACACGAAATCGACTTCGTCAGCTTCGACAGAAAAAACACAGGAAAAATAGTATGTGTGGAATAGTAGGGTATTACGGGCCGAAAGATCCAAAGTCAGTCATTCTTGAGGGGCTTCAAACCCTTGAATATCGTGGCTACGATAGTGCTGGTGTCGCCATTCTTAATGGGAGCGAGTACAAGCGGATACGTGCCGAAGGAAAGTTAGCGGCTCTAGCGGATAAGTTGGCGGACGAAACCTTCGACGGAGCGATCGGTATTGGTCATACTCGGTGGGCGACCCATGGGCCTCCTAGCGAGCGAAACGCGCATCCTCATTGCATTGAGGGTGTAAACATTGTTCATAACGGCATCATCGAAAATTACGCTGAGCTTCGTGAAGAGTTGATGTCTGAAGGTGCGACATTCTCGTCGGACACGGATTCAGAGCTGGTGGCTCACTTGATTAATAAATCAATGAAGTCGACCGGTAATTTGATGGAAGCCGTGATGAAAATGATGAAGCGATTGGAAGGGGCTTACTCGATATTAGCCGTCAGTGCTGATGCTCCAGAGGAAATGGTTGCGTTTAAGAATGGGCCTCCGTTGATTTTGGGTGTTGGTGAAAAAGAGCTGGTGGTTGCCAGTGATATTCAAGCCATCATGCCTCATACTAATAAGGTGATTTTTTTAGAAGACGACGAGGTCGTTTACATTCGTAAAGACCGTTATGAGCTGTTTAATCGTTCTGGCGGCTTGATCAAAAAAGAAGTCGAAGTGATCGATTGGAGTCCCGAGCAAGTCGAAAAGCAGGGCTTTAAGCATTATATGTTAAAAGAGATCTTCGAGCAGCCTCGAGCCGTCGCTCAGGCGATTGACCCGCATATCAACTTGGAAACCAAGTCTGTGGCACTGACCCGGGTTGGGTTCGGAGGAGCTCGAGTTGAAGAGCTTCCAAAAATTGATGTTCAAGAAGACCTTCAGCTAACGAATGAAACCTTAGAAGGTATTGAACGTATTTTTATCGTCGCCTGTGGAACCAGTTACTATGCGGGTCAGGTGGGTGAGTACTTAATCGAACAAATCGCTCGTGTCCCTGTTGAATGTGATATTGGTAGTGAGTTTCGCTATCGCTATCCGGTGATTCCAGAGAATTCTTTGGTGATCACTATTTCGCAAAGTGGTGAAACGGCCGACACATTGGCTGCCTTACGTTTGGTGAAGCAGCAGGGGGCCAAGGTTCTAAGCATTTGCAATGTTCGCCGGTCTTCGATCGACCGAGAAGCCGATGGCCACTTATACATGAATGCCGGGGCTGAGATCGGTGTTGCTAGTACGAAGGCCTTCGTAAGTACCTTAAGCCTGTTGCAGATTTTTGCGATCCAGCTAGCAAAGGTTAAAGGTGTGTTGAATCAAGATACCGAAAAGCCTTTCGTTGAAGCTTTGGTTAGTTTGCCCAGCCAAATGGAAAAGGTGCTTGTTCATGACAAGTTTTTTGAGGAAGCCGCTTCAAGCTTGAAAACCTATCGTGGGTTTTTGTACATGGGGCGAGGGGTGAGTTTTCCAATTGCGATGGAAGGGGCTTTGAAGTTAAAAGAGCTGGCTTATATGCATGCCGAAGGCTATGCCGCAGGCGAAATGAAGCATGGGCCTTTAGCATTAATTGATGAGTCTATGGCTGTTGTGATGTTGGTTGCAAACGATGAGCTGTACGACAAGACAGTCAGTAACCTAGAGGAAGCTAAGGCTCGAGGCGGGCAGATTATTTCGATTGGTTCTGGGGAAAACCAGAAGCTACAGAATTTGAGCCTTCATTACCTTTCGATTCCAGAGGCGCATTGGACAGTAAATCCAGTACTTCAAGTTTTGCCACTTCAGCTATTGGCGTATCATGTCGCATCCAGCTTGGGACATGATGTCGATCAGCCAAGGAACTTGGCTAAATCGGTTACGGTCGAATAGGCCTTTTGTTCCACAATTTCGTCACTTTGAAAAAAGCCAGGTTCGAAAGAGTCTGGCTTTTTTTGTGTTCTTTTTATCCTAGGCGAAGGTCCTGCTAGGACAGGGTGTCTTGGCTGGGAACCCGACCTGGGTAAAATGGTCGTTTGGTGAGGAGGACAAATTGAGTCTTATCAAGCGAGTGGACAACCAGATTCAGGTGGAAAATTTTGTAGGCGGTCAGTGGAAGTCAGGCCAGGGTGAATCTATCGAAGTTGAAAGTCCTTATTTTGGAGATGTTGTTGCGGTGATGAAGGCCTCGACCCAGGCTGATGTTGATGAGGCTGTGGGCTTGGCAAAGCAAGCGCAGATCGGCTGGGAGGCGACCCCACTGAAGGAGCGCACACAGGTGCTTTTTCGTTTTCGTGAAAACCTTTTGGCGCATTTAGATGAGATGGCCAACACGGTCTCTTTGGAGTCCGGTAAAACTTTGGGTGAATCACGGGCTGGCATTTTAAAGGGTGTCGAAGTTCTTGAGTTTGCCTTAAGTCTTCAAAATTTAGATCAAGGCGGAAGAATGGAAGTTTCGCGAGGCGTTTCTTGCGAATACCGGCGTATCCCGAAAGGGGTTGTTGCCAGTTTGACCCCGTTTAATTTTCCAGCGATGGTTCCTATGTGGACCATCCCAATTGCCATTGTGTTGGGTAATGCCTACATCTGGAAGCCGTCTGAAAAAACACCTATCACATCTAAGTGGATAGCTGACTTGTTTACGAAAGCGGGTTTGCCGGCTGGCATCCTGACGGTTCTGCAAGGGGGAGCTGACACGGCACAAGCTGTGGTCGGTCACAGTGATGTGTCAACGGTCAGCTTTGTCGGATCCACATCGATTGCGGAACGGGTTTATCAGCAGGGAACGGCCGCGGGGAAGCGAGTTCTAGCCTTAGGCGGAGCGAAAAACCATATTGTCTTGTTGCCGGATGCGGATTTAGATCTTTGTGGTAAGGGGATTAGTGATTCGTTTACAGGGTGTGCCGGTCAGCGCTGTATGGCAGCAAGTGTCGTCTTAGCTGTCGGTGACTCACAGGTTCATATCGACCGAATCGTTCAACGAGCGAAGTCCTTAGAGCTTGGTCGTGATATGGGTGCCATTATTACGAAGCAGCAACTGCAGTTCTTGCACGAGTCCATTGAAAAAGCCGAGGCCGCCGGAGCAAAGATTCTTTTGGACGGTCGTCAGGCGACGCCTCCCGCCGACTATAAGGGTGGTTTTTGGTTGGGTCCGACGGTTTTAGATCAGGTTCTTCCAGAGTCTGAAGCTGCGCGGATAGAGTTGTTTGGACCGATTATTAGTATCATCCGTTGTCAGACTATCTCAGAGGCTATGCAGATTGAAAACTCGAACGCCTATGGAAATGCCTGTTCTGTATTTACAAAAACAGGAGCATTGGCCGAGCGGGTGATTCGCGAGGCGAAAGCTGGAATGGTTGGTGTTAATGTTGGTGTGCCAGTTCCTCGTGAGCCTTTTTCTTTTGGCGGTATCGGTTTATCGAAATTTGGCCAGGGTGAAATCACCGGGGAACACAGTCTTCCTGTTTGGTCAGATTTAAAGAAAGTTACGATAAAATGGGAAGCTCAGTCCGATGCTAACTGGATGTCCTAAGGGGCTTTGATTTTTAAAATACTTAAAGGATAGTTTTATGCCTAGAAGATCGTCACATGTCGTTTTGACGTCACATTCGAATCAAATTTTTAAAGAGTCTCTTCCTATTCGTTGGGGAGCAAAAGACCCCATCGAGCGAGGGCCTGTGATTGCGACGATTTCCAATAAGGAAAACCGCAACGCGATAGGAAGTCATGGTGGAAGCTATACTGTGTATCGCGCCCTATCTATCGCAGCTGGAGCTTTTCCGAAAGACCACAAGCCCGAATTAGAGAACACTCAGCCGACCGAGTTTGTTCAAGAAAGTCCGTCTTGGTTCGATCCGGAAAAGATTGTTTCTTTAGATCCTTGGGGCGCTCATGTTGCCGACGCTTATAAAGATTTGATCGGTCAAGGGTACAATATCCGCCCAACAATAGCGGTCACTCAGGCAAGACTGCACATTCCTGAAGTCAAAGAAGCGATTGAAGAGGGGCTTTTACCGATCGATGGTCATATCGTCACCAATGCAAAAGATATTAAGGTTACGAAAGTGGCTATCGAGCCGGTCTGGTATCTTCCAGCCATAGCAAAAAAATTCAACTTAGAAGAGGGTGAGCTTCGCCGCGTTTTATTTGAAGAAACAGGTGGAATGTTCCCTGAGCTTGTGACTCGTCCAGATCTTAAGGTGTTATTGCCTCCCATCGGAAGTTCGACAGCTTATGTGTTCGGAAACATGAAGGACCTTCAAAACCCGAATGTCGAGCTCACTTGTCGGGTTCACGATGAGTGTAATGGATCGGACGTTTTTGGTAGCGACATTTGCACCTGTCGGCCGTACTTGACTCATGGAATTGTCGAGGCGGCTCGTGCAGCTCAAAATGGTGGAGTTGGTTTGGTCGTTTACTTTCGAAAAGAAGGGCGCGCACTAGGAGAGGTCACAAAATTCTTGGTTTATAACGCCAGAAAGCGTCAGCAGGGCGGTGATTCGGCGGCGACTTACTTTCATCGCACAGAGTGTGTTGCTGGTGTACAGGATGCTCGATTCCAAGAGTTTATGCCGGATGTTTTACATTACTTTGGTGTTAAAAAAATTCACCACCTTCACTCGATGAGCAATATGAAGTACGACGCCATTGTTGGAAGCGGGATTGAAGTGGTCCATCGAGAATCGATTCCCGAGGACTTGATCCCGGATGATGCCAAGGTAGAGATTGAGGCGAAAAAAGCCGCCGGGTATTTCACCCCTGGTGAGATCAAAAAAGACTCGGACTTGGACCAAGTTAAGGGTCGAAAGTTAGAAGAGTCGTAGGGGGTGGTGATGACGGCCGAAGAATTTTTGACGGCGAAAGCTGTTCGGACAACCACCAGTCAAGTTTTTGATTTGGTCAGTGAGGGTGAGGGCAGTNTCTATCTGCATATGGGGCAATTGGAATCCTGCGCGGACAAGGTCATTGAAGTGATTCGTGAAAACTATCCGGATCTAAATATTCCTTATCATTCAAGATGGGGACATTTTAAAGTGGGAGGGCATGATCGTGTTAAGTCGTGGTTGGACCAGGCGCAGATCTCGGATCCGATGGAGCGTGCCCGATGTTTTTACGATTTGGTAACGACCTCGGTGCTGTTGGATGCCGGTGCGGGTCCCGAGTGGGCTTATTTAGAAAATGAAACGAATGAGCGCTACGGGCGATCAGAGGGCTTGGCTGTGGCTAGCTATTACCTGTTTCAGCAGGGTGGGTTTTCAAGCCAAAAAGATCAGCCCTTTTTGGCTGATGCGAAGGGGCTTCAGTCGGTGACGCCGATGACTATCAAAGAAGCCTTCCAGGTGTCTGAGAGAAACCCATTGATCGGTGTTGAGGGGCGTGCCTTATTGATGTCTTCTTTAGGCAAAGCCATTGAAAACAACAGCGAATACTTTATTGGTGGCCGAATTGGTGGCCTTGTTGATTATTTTGATCAAACCTATGGAAAAAGCTTTTCGGCGGACAAAATTTTATACGTCGTTTTGCGAGCTTTGAGTTCGATTTGGCCGGGGCGGCTTGAAATGGACGGCATGCGGCTTGGTGATGTTTGGAGTCACACGAAGCTGGGTAAAGGCTCCCAGGGTTACGTGGCCTTTCATAAGCTTTCGCAGTGGTTGAGTTATTCGCTGATCGAGCCTTTAGAATGGGCTGGGTTTAAAATTACCGATTTAGATGAACTCACTGGCTTGGCTGAGTACCGGAACGGCGGGTTGTTTTTGGACTCGGGAGTGATCGAGCTAAGGCATCTAGGAGACTTGGCCAAACAGCATCCTCCTCAATCAGACCTGATTATCGAGTGGCGCGCTTTAACGGTGCAATTGTTGGATCGGATTGCTCCAATCATTCGTGAGAAACTCAGTCTGGAGGACTTCCCACTGGCGAAAGTGCTGGAGGGTGGTACATGGTGGACAGGCCGGAAGCTTGCTAGCGAAAAGCGATCGGATAGCAGTCCCCCTTTGAATATTAAAAGTGATGGAACAGTTTTTTAAGGTCGAGGTTGAACGTGAAGAATGTGACAGTGATTGATCACCCGGTGCTTCAGCACAAACTAGGGTANTTACGAGACAAGCGAACGAACTCTTATGAGTTCAGAAACATCATGAAAGAGGTCAGTCGCTACCTGGCCTATTTGGCAACGAGCGATCTAGAGATGAAGGAATCGGAAATTGAGACCCCTCTAGTAACGACTAAGGTTCAGCGGATATCTAAGCCTCCGGTTGTGGTGTCAATTATGCGAGCAGGTAATGGGATGTTGGATGGCGTACTGATGACTTTGCCTTTTGCCAGCGCCGGGCATATCGGTATTTATCGAGACAAGTTTATCAACACGACCGTCGAGTACTACTTTAAGCTTCCGGAGAACTCGAAGGGGCGAATGATTCTGTTGGCNGATCCAATGGTCGCGACGGCGGATACCGCGATTGCTGCAATCACNCGNCTAAAGCAGTACGGTGTTGGTCCCATTCGTATGCTTTGTATCCTTGCCTCGGAAACAGGCCTTACTCAGCTTCTTGAAGCTCATCCTGACGTCGAAATTTTNACCCTCAGTGTTGAAAAAGAAATGAACGAAAAAGGGTATTTNCTACCGGGTCTTGGTGATGCCGGAGATCGTTTGTATCAAACGAAATAGCTNCGTNTATCTNGCTTCAATNTGCGANGCAAATTGGTCGAGGTACCCGGTGAGTTTCCGAAAGTCCAAAGGTTTAGGAATG
The DNA here is from genome assembly GCA_002686065.1 of Pseudobdellovibrionaceae bacterium. Taxonomy (GTDB): domain Bacteria; phylum Bdellovibrionota; class Bdellovibrionia; order Bdellovibrionales; family UBA1609. The sequence continues at coordinate 37,964 of NYZX01000089.1, forward strand.
AGGTCGTAGGCCCCTTTGCGAACGGCCTCGTCCTTTGTGACTTCAGAAAATCCAGACATCATAACCACAATGGGTGAAAGTTGATTTCGTTGTTTTAAGGACTCTAGTAAAAAGAGGCCGTCTCCATTTGCCATTCGAATATCTGTGATGACGACGTCGTATTCGTTTTTCTCGCATAGTTTTAGGGCTTCATTTCCAGATGATGCCGTTTCGACCACACGACCGGCCGAGCTAAAATATAATGAAAGAGACTCAAGAAGATCGGGTTCATCGTCTACAAAAAGAATGCGAAGAGCTGTTGGCATTTAAGCGACCTCTTTTGTGTTTCGAATATTAGAGTTTTGGAATTGTATCAAAAAGCTGGTGTTTTTATCGTTGTGGTCATATTGAAGCTTGGCGCCCTGGCGATTCATCAGCTGGCGTGACAAGCTTAAACCAATTCCGGTTCCTTTTCCGACTTCCTTTGTTGTGAAGAAAGGCTGGAACATCTTTTTTTCAATAGCTTCAGAGACTCCGTGTCCTGAGTCTTTGATTTGAATTTGTAGCGAGCCATTGTGGATAATATTGATTTCTATCCATTTGTTTTCTAATTCAGCGACGGCGTCTTTGGCGTTGCCGATCAGGTTGAGAAGGGTTTGGGTTAGGCTAACGCGGTTACATTTAACTTCGAGCCTTTTTAAGGCTTCACTGTCATAGTTTATGCTAAATGAGATTTGCTCGTACTTTAGTTTTTCTTGGCATAGGCTTAGAACGCCCGTGATAATCTCATCAAGGCTTTCGTATTTCAGCTCGAGTTCCTCGTCCACGTGGGAAATAGTGCGCATGTTGGAAACTATTTTTTCAATGCGAAGAACGGTATCTGAAACCTTCTGTAAGCAGCGTAGAGCCGTTTTTTTGTCTATGTTGTCNGACTCGAGGTTTTTGATNGCGGCCTGTACGAANCCGTNAATGATAGCAANAGGNTTNTTGATTTCATGAGCGATCCCTCCAGCCATTTCACCCAGACTGCGCATTTTTTCCGTGTGGATCATTTGTTGCTGAATGTCTCGAAGGTCAGCAAGAGCCCGGTCTTTTTCGACTTCCAAGGCTTTTCGGTCTGTGATGTCCGTGTAGATCCCCAAAATGCCGATGACCTTTCCGTTAGCATCATGAAGTGGAACTTTACTGGTCAGTAGGTGGCGGGTGCTTCCATCCAGCTGTTGTTGTGGCTCTTCAAAGTTTAGGATGGGTTTATCGTTATCCATCACCTCTCGGTCGACTTTACGGAAGAATTCGGCTTCTTCTTGGGTCCAACATCCATCAAAGTCATTTTTGCCAACGATGTCTTGGGCTGTTTTAAATCCAGCTGCTTGGGCAAACTTTTGGTTTGCCCCAAGGTATCGACTTTCCAAGTCCTTCCAGAAGACGAAGTAAGGGATGTTTTCAATGATTTGGTCTAATACGATAACGTTCGGTTTGTCTTGTCCCATTAATACTTTTTCGGACACTTCGACCGATAGTTAAGATAAGATCCTTTAACAAACTTAATCGTCAGTTATTGAGCCCGAATTGATATGCTTATGTCTTTAGGTCGAAATAATTCGTTCAGTCTATTTGAGTCGCCTGGTCAATTTTGGTTATTCGGATGTGGGAATCTCAAATCGAGGCATTTCAAAACCGGGATTTGGAAGTGTCTTCGTTTGCAGCCACTGCTGGAAATGTTCTTTCGCGATTTCTAGTTGCTTGTCGCGTTTTTTTCGTTTGTCTCGGATGGTTTCGGTTAGCTTAGGGAACAATCCAAAGCTGATATTCGTGGGCTGAAAGTATTCGTTGTCTTCGGTGATCGCATTCAAAAGAGACCCAAAAGCCGATTCACGTGGTGGGAGATTGTGTGCGTTTCCACGTAACTGATCGTTTAGTAGGTGAGCGGTCAGTAGTCCTATACACGTGGAATCGAAATAGCCTTCGACGCCGGTGATCTGCCCTGCGAAGAAAAGGTTTGGGTCTTTTTTACTGGCAAGGACAGGAGACAGTCGTTTTGGCGATTGGATATAAAGATTTCTGTGGATACTACCAAGTTTAAGGAACTCAGCATTTTCCAGCCCAGGGATCATTCGAAAAATTCGTTTTTGTTCTCCGTAGGCCATCTTGGTTTGGAAGCCGACCATATTGAAGGCCGTGGCCTCTTTATTTTCTTGTCGTAGTTGGACGATCGCGTAGCTGCTTTCTCCGTTGGGGTTCCATAGGCCTTTGCGAGATAGTGGGCCAAACCGAAGGGTTTCATCACCTTTTTCGATGATGGCTTCAATGGGCATGCAGCCTTGAAAGTAGGGAGTGTCTTTTTCAAAGTCTTTCGCTTCGACTTTGCGGGCGGCTTTTATTTCCTCGATCAGTTGATAGTACTGGTCTCTGTTTAATGGACAGTTGATGTAGTCTTTGGTGCCCTTGTCGTAGCGGTCGGCACGGAAAGCGATATCCATATTGATTGAGTCAGCGTCGATGATCGGAGCGATGGCATCAAAGAAATAAAGAAACTCGTCGTCGAAATGCTCACGTAGTGAGTTAGCCAAACTTGTATCGGTCAAAGGGCCTGTTGCAAACACGGCTGGCCGTGGAACGTCATCCAGGCTTTCCACAATTTTTTCAACAATAGTGATTCGTGGGTGGTTTTTTAGTGTGGACGTGATCTGATTCGAAAAAATTTCGCGATCGACCCCAAGAGCCATTCCAGCAGGGACTCGTGCTTCGATGGCTGATTTTAGAATCAAGCTGTTCAGTTTGGCGGCTTCCCACTTCAGTTGTCCCGCGGCCGAGTAATCGGTGCCGCTACCAAACGAATTCGAGCAAACAAGTTCGGCGAAATTTGTGGTTTTGTGAGCTGGCGTCAATTTTTTAGAACGCATTTCATAAAGAACGACGTCAAAACCAAACTCGGCCAGTTGATAGGCACATTCTGAGCCGGCAAGTCCAGCTCCGACGATATGAATTGGACCGGGATTTATAGACATGTTAAGCAATCCTATGTCTTCAAAAAAGTTTGGTTTCCGAGCTAAAAGCCGTCTGTTCTCGACTGAAGAAGTCCTACAGTCTCTTTTTGAAAAGAGCAAGGGACCGCTGTCATTGCAGTTTAAACGGTGGAAACTATGGCAGAATTGGCAGAACGTCGTCGGAGCATCAATTGCCTCTCAAAGCCTTCCTATACGAATAGATAAGGGGATTTTGTGGGTTTGGGTGCCGAATTCAGCGGTGATGCAAGAGTTCAATTTTGTAAATTCTGCAATCAAAGATCGGGTCAATGATTCCCTAGGGCAGCGAATTGTGAGGCAGGTTCGTTTTACCCTCGATCGTAAGGCCGTGCCGACCCAACAGGAAGCTCCCGAATCGATTAAAGGCTTTCTGGAAAAATCAGATTCTAGATAAAGAACAGTACTTCAGCCAGTGGCGCTGAAAGGCCAGTGGGTCACCGTACTGTTTTTTCCAAATCACATCCCAATGAAGGTGGGCAGCTTGAACTCGTCCCGTCGATCCCGCACGACCGACAGGCTGTCCGGCTTTGACGGCTTGACCTTCTTTGACCAAAATTTCGTTTAGGTGAAGGTATCTGGTCATCAAGCCTTGACCGTGATTCAAGATGACAATGCGGCCGGGGACAATCATGTGCTCGGCAAGTTGGACGACGCCGTCCGCAGCGGCATAAATCATGGTTCCCGTACGAGCGCGGAGGTCGACGCCACTGTGAAGGTAAAATCGTCCGTTGGGCAGATTTCGAGGACTCGAGTATTTCGACGTGACGATGTTATCAACTGGCTTCTGAAAGCAGCTTGGAACGATATCTTCTTGAATTTCACTAATGGCTAATCGGACTTTTTCGGATTGAAGTCTTTTTTTGTCATCATGATCCTCGTTGACTCGCTTCCACACATTGGCGGGAAGGCGAAGGTCACGTCCATCATCTTTTCCGGGCTTATCGATGGTCAGGTGGTGGACAGAGATCATTTGGGTTGGATGTTGAAGCAAAGGCCACTGAGGACGTGACGGAGCTTCCACAGAGTACACGGCCGAGTGCCGAGGCGTGGTGGTGCCAATGACGGCATAGTCTTTACCAAAAGCTTCGATGCGGCTAAAAGGGGTCCGGTTTAAAAACCAAGCTTTGCCGCTGAGGCTGGGTAACGTGATCAGTCCACCAACGGGCATAATATGGGGAATGGGTTGGCTTATAGGAGCAAAGTCTTCTCGTAGGATTTCGTGGGACGGAAACAACTGAAGAGCGGCAGCAAGCACCGTCGGCAAGACAACACCGATTTTGTTCCAAATAACTTCAGTCATACCGTGATCTTATCACGTCCAGCGAGGCGGAAGGCAAACTCTTGGCTGCGGGTCGTCAAATTGCCCTAAGGTCCTAAAATAAGGTCTAGGGCCTATGCGCCCTTGTTTTAATCCCCTTGGCCTTCGCTTTTTTGAATGGACGTACGCATGAGGTCTTTGATGTAGGAGCTTCGCTTTTCAGGTCCCAGGAACGACATCAAGCGTTCATGCAGGGATGGGTCGTTAACTAATGCTCCTAAGGTCCCACGCCCCTCATCGATCTTTCGAACGATGTTTGCAAGGTCTGCGACTGCATCAGGAAGGTTCCCCTTTTTTCCACTTTCGATTTGGGTCATAAGTCGATCTGCGCGTACTAGAACACGATTCATTGCTTGGGATGACTGGTGTAAGCTATCCAGGATTTCAACAATTCGTCCGCCGTCGTTGAGCGATTTAACCAGTTGATGTGTTTCCGAAATCACATCCGTGACTTTCGAAAGGCCCGGTCCGGTTTCCTCGATGACCGCGAAGATGTCCTTGGCTTCGGTCATAGGGATCAAGCCGCCGTCAGCAATGGAACTTCCACCTACGGGGCCAGGTTCAATGTACAAAAAACGATCCCCTAAAGCGCCTTGAGTTTTTGCGGCTATTTCAGAGCCTTCAGTGATTCGCTGACGATAAGTCTCGTCGATGTCCATAACTACTTCGATTTTATCTGTGCCGGGAACAAGTCGTAGTTCTGTGACGTTTCCGGCGACCAGGCCAGACATACTAACGACACTTCCAGGCTTCAAGCCTGCGACTTCTAGCATATGAGTGCGAAGCGTGTAGTAGCTTGTCAGAAACGATCGGTCACCGCCGAATAAAATGATTGATACAGCTAAGACAAGGCCGCCAATCGCGACGAATATTCCCACTTTTATTTCGACTGATTTTGGTACTTCCATGGGGTCTCCTAGGCGAATCGCCCTTCAATAAAATCTTTAATCATACACTCGGGGTCGGTCTGATATTTGTCGACCGACTCGATACAGGAAATTTCGCCTTTAATAACAAGGGCCAATTTGTCGCAGACAGCAAGAGCGCTTGGCATATCATGCGTGACAAACACCGAGGTTTTTCCTCGGCCTTTCAGAGTCAAAATCATTTCTTGGATGCGTTTCGTATTGTAGGGATCAAGGCCGGCTGTCGGCTCATCATATAAGATCACCTCTGGGCGCATGATGATCGAACGAGCCAGGCCCACGCGTTTTTGCATCCCTCCGGAAAGATCTGCAGGATAGACGAGGTCGTTGCCCTCTAGGCCGAACTCGGCAAGTACGGTGTGAATTCGTTCACTCATTTCGTCTTCGGTCATATCGGTGTGTTCACGTAACGTGTAGGCAAGGTTATCGTAGACCGTCAGCGAATCGAAAAGAGCGCCTCCTTGAAAAACATAGGCGACTTTTTTTCTGATTTCGACCAATTCGCGCTCGTCATACTTAGTAATGTCTTCGCCATCAATTAATATTTGGCCGCTGTCCGGCTTTACAAGTCCGATCAGGCTTCGAAGTATCACTGATTTTCCTGCTCCAGATCCGCCAAGAAGCCCAAGGCATTCTCCTGGCTGGACATCGAAGTTGATATCCCGGTGGACGACTTTGTCATCGAAGCTTTTTGCAAAGTTTCGTACGGATATCATAGCCATGTTTCAACAATCCAGAAAAACTTAGTTAGAAGGTAGTCGCCAATCATGATGCCGATGGCGCAAGTGACCACACAACGGTTGGTCGCTGTCCCGACGGCTTTCGTACCACCTTTGACCGTCAGGCCGTAGTAGCAGGCTGTGAGTGAAATATACAAGGCGAAGAAAAAGGTTTTGCAAAACCCCGCATTGAAGTCGGTTAGGGTCACGGTTTCGTAGACTTTCAATCGAATGAAGCCAGGGTCCAACCCTAACTCAAACATCGCAACCATACTTCCGCCAAATATGCCGACCGCGTTGGCGATTAAAGCAAGAATAGGAAGCGAAATAAAAAGCCCGACCACGCGAGGAATAACAATCCGCTTGATGTGGGATGTTCCTAGGGCACGAATGGCGTCGACTTGTTGAGTGACGACCATGGATCCAATCTCCGAAGCCATCCCAGATCCCATTCTGGCGGCGATCATAATACTGGTAAACACGGGGCCGAATTCACGAATAATAGAAAGCGAGACAATTTTAGGTACGTATAGCTTTCCGCCGAAGGGGGCCAAGGTGATTCCGAACTGAAGTGCCATGATCATTCCAATCGCCAATGCGGTAATGATGACCAAGGGAAGCGACTTTACTCCACACTCATAGATTTGCTCGATAATAAGATGCCAATAATACGGAGGGTGAGAGCTCTCTTTGGCCGATTGTTTGGCCAATATGGACGTGTGTCCGATATATCTAAGGAAGCGGGTCGCAGCACTCATTTAGCTTTGAATCCATTCAGGAATCGGTTGAAGACGGGGAGGTCTTCAGCAAAGTGCTTCGAAACGGCGTTGTAGGTGATCATATAGGTACAACGGTTCTTCTTAAAAACAAGAATTTCCAACTGCCCCGGGATGCCGTCGACAAATCCTTTCACCCGTGAACGAAGGGCTCCGCGGCCGTTGTATTCAAGGTTGCTTGAAGACTCTAGCTCGGACTGGTCAAGGCTCAGCATAATGCTGTCGCGAATTTGAGGTAGGCTGGGATCGTTGCCTCCACACTCGGAACGGAACGAGATCAAGTTGCCATTTTGGCGGTTTACCCAGGCCTCGTCGACCGCGTCGTTGTCAATCTCCTCGAATGGGGATGTCGGTGGAACCCACGAAATGGTGTCCGACTTTTCGATATCGTCCTCGGGGACTCCGATAGAAACGCAAGCAGAGGCGAGCGCCGTTAACAAACTTAGAAGAAATACATGCTGCACAGTCAAAGTCATCGTCCTTGTTGAATCGACCAGTGAAGGAATCATCGGCCCAAAATGAGATGGCCTTTAGTTACTAGACTAAAATCAAGCAGCGTCAAGCACTTGGCGGAGGCGACAATTCTATGAACCACCTGGAGCTTTTGTCCGCCGTCAGCTGCAAATTCTGCCTATCTGGCAGTTGGCATCTATCCTGCTATAGATAAAAGCAGGACCTTCAGGAAGAAGGGCAAACTGACGATTCAGGAAGAATCATTTGGATAAAAGTCGAGTACTACAACAACTGAATACGACCATTAAGCTTATTTTTGCGGCAATTGTGGCTCTGTGCTTGTATGGTCCGGCTCAAGCCAACACAGAAGCTTTAGTTTCAAGGATTGGGGACGCCACCCATCTAGAGTTTAGTGGACGGGCTAATTGGAAATATGAAGTCAACCAAGATGGCCTAGAAGTGACTTTGACGGTTCCCGAGCTGGCGGCCTCATCCCAAAAGCGACTGATGAACTGGAAGGATGAGCTCCTTTTATCTATTAAAGTAAAAAATCAGCCAGAACTAAGGCGCTCGCAGGTCGTTATTCGGTTGGCTGATCAGTTTGTAGAAAGCTTTGATTACCTGACGGATCAACCTAGCCGGCTGATTGTCGACTTCTACCGAGACGCTAAGCGGGCGGAAAAATTTCTGGCCGAGCAAAAAAAGAAAGATCAGTTAAATAAGAAGGTCGCATTAAAGAAAAAGAAGTTGGCTGAGTTAAAAGCTTTGCAGGACCTCAATCCGGCCGACCGAAAGCCAAGCAGCGAGCTTCGAAGTATCAATCCAGGGTCGTATACCGCTCCGGCTAAAGACGAAAAGCTACCTCCGCTGAAGTTTCGTATTGGGGTTTATGACGGAAGTGACCCTAATTATAATCGGTTCCGTATTTCTGGGAAGGATATCTCTCAGGAAGCCATCATAGCGAGCCGTCAAAAATTCTACATTCCGTTTCCGATCGTAGAGATGTCTGCCAACAAACTGGAAGAGATACTCAGCAACGCGCCAATCTATGACATCAACCCAGAGGCGAACCAGGAAAACAAAGAGGCTCGCCTGTTGCTAGAACTATTCAAGCGGAAGCGTCACGCATCCTATATCAAAACTTTAAACTATTTCTTGGGTAAATATCCTGATTCGAAGTATTCGAAAATTGTTCGATACATGGGTGCCGACGTTCACTATCAAATGTGGCAGAATACACAGCACCCTTATCACCTTGAAGAAGCAAAGAANCGTTACAGNAAGCTACTGCTTGATTATCCGAAGTCGCCGCTAGCAGACCGGACCCGTCAAATCCTTAACTATACGGCCTTAGCCGAAGGCAATGGCGTTACAGCGGTCCAAAACTTTCTAGATTACATCAAAAAGAATCCGAACTCAGTTTCGACAGATGAAGCGCGATTTGCCATGGCTGAGGGCTATATCCTGATAAAGCGCTATGACAAGGCAAAGGATGTTTATCAGCACTTGGTGAAGTCGCCTCAGCGGGCTGTCGCTTCAAAAGAGGCGACCTACAGGCTGGGAGACATCGATTTTTATAATGGCAAATACGACGACGCTGTAAATTCCTACTTAANTGCTCTGAAGACCTACCCNGAGGGTGAAGAAGTCTATCCGAACGCCCACTTTAACTTAGGGGAAAGTTATTTTTGGTCAGGAAAGTACAAGCAAGCTTTAGATCACTATATTCGGTTTCTTGAGCTATTTCCGGCGCACGATCACGATAGCTATGCGATGACTCGAATCGGTGAAGTCCTAGAGATTCTTGGTGCCGATGAGGATCAAGTTGTTGGGGCCTTTATCGAAAGCTCCTTCCGCTTTCCAGATACCATGGGTGGAAAATTGGCTCGAGTCCGGTTGTTGGCAAAGCGAATGCCAATGATGAAAAAGAAAGAGATGGACGAAGCGCTAGATGAGTTCGCAANGATTCGNAAAGAGTCTGATATCCCTAAGGTCGATGAGTTTGTGACCTTGACNATTGCCGAGGGGTATCGCGGCCGTGCGGAGTATGAAAAGGCCATTCAGTATTTGGCTGAATTTTATCAGCAGAATCCAAGCTCACTGGATGAGGCTTTCTTCCGGAAGCGGATCGTGAATAACATTGCCGACAATATGAAAGATAGTCTGGAACGTGGAGACTACTTTGCTCCGCTAGCGATTCGAGGGAACTACAAAAATACATGGTTGCGAAACCATGGCCGCATAGATGTTGAGTACTTCTTAGGGCGTGCCTACGAGTCAGCTGGAGTTTTCGGTCAGGCCGAAATTCAGTATAGCAAAGTTGAAGATCAACTAAATCGAATTAAAGGGACTCAGGAACAAAAAGAGCGAGAAGTTATCGAGTACCTACCAAACTATGATCAACTTCATCTGCGTGCAGCGAACATCAAATTGAATCGCCGAAAATATGGCGAGGCGTTGCGACATATCAACCAGATCGCCAGCTTAGATAACTTAGAGCCAGCAGAGCGTTTGGAACGTATTGATTTGGCGGTTCGAATCTACGATGAGCAAGGGAATGCAAAGCGGTCGATCAAAAACCTAGAGCTCCTACTTCAAGCTCGTAAAGACGATAAAGCGTTTCAAGGGTATGGCCATTTAAAGCGAGCCGAGCTTCTTCATAAAGATAACCGTTATGGGGCTGCAGTTGCCGCTGCNGAAGTCGCTTTATCTAAGCTTTCTGAAGAGCAAGTCGACGAACGCGCTAAAGCCATGGAAATCAAAGCGGAATCTTTATTGAAAGATGGGCAGTCGATTGCTGCCGCTGAAACCTTGTCGGAACTACTGAAAAACTATGAAGGCTCAAAGCCATTGGGTAGAGCTCGATATCAGNTGGGTCAGGTGATGTTCGACCAAGGAGACACGAAGGGGGCTGAGCGTGTATGGGCGAAGCTAAACCCTGAAAGTGCTGGCTTTTACAAAAAGCTTGCAGATGAACAGTTGAAAAATGTGAATTGGGAATCTGAGTACAAGAAGTNCATTGACCGCATACCAGCCATGTCCACGGAGGACTAGATGATAAAGACAGATTTTAACGTCATCCGAACAGCCGATCCACGCGTTAGTCAAATCTTGGCTATCGCAGAGAATATCGCCTCTTCAAAGGCCACTGTTCTGTTGCAAGGCGAAAGTGGAACGGGAAAAGAACTGATGGCTCGGTTTATTCATGCTCGAAGCTCTCGAGCATCGAATGTGTTTTATGCCGTAAACTGTGCGGCTTTACCCGAAGGTTTGCTAGAAAGCGAGTTGTTCGGTCATGAAAAAGGAGCTTTCACCGGAGCGGTTGAACGAAAAATCGGTAAGTTCGAGTTAGCTGACCGTAGCACCTTCCTGCTGGATGAAATCAGTGAAATGCCTTTGCCATTGCAAGCGAAACTTCTTCGTGTCTTACAGGAGGGCGAAGTTGAGCGCCTGGGTGGACGACAGCCGATAAAAATTAATGTTCGAATTATCGCTACGACCAACAGAGATCTTCGAGAGATGGTCCGTGAAGGGGGATTCCGTGAAGACCTCTATTATAGACTGAACGTGATACCTTTGAAGATCCCAGCGCTTCGTTATCGGCCAAAAGATATCGAGCAACTGTCCCAACATTTTGTCGATCAATCCTGTGTTGAAAATGGGTTGCCATCAAAAAGGCTGACTGTTGAAGCGATGCAAACGCTGCTTGAGTACCCATGGCCTGGAAACGTTCGTGAACTGAAAAATTCGATTGAGCGCTCTGTTCTTTTATGCCAGGGCCTTAGTCTTCGTCCTCAGGATCTTCTNCTGAATGACCTTGGTGAATACGGCAACTTGACCTTGGACCAGCTAAAGCCTGGTATGACGGTTGCAGAAGCAGAGAAGAGATTGATTATAAAAACTTTGGAACACACAAAACAGAACCGTACACACGCAGCACGTATGCTAGGGATCAGTATCCGTACTTTGAGAAACAAAATTAACGAGTATAAAGAGGATCAGGTGACTCTATGAGTGGGATTTTTGACAAGACCACCGATGGTCTAGCTGCAGCTTTAAACTTTCGCCAGCTGAAGCAGAGNATCGCGTCTTCTAANATCGCGAACGCTGAGACCCCGGGCTATAAAGCTAAAAAGGTCGACTTCGAGGAAGCTCTTGCGCGGGCCTTAGATCAAAATGGAATGGGGCAGTTNGAAGGCAAAGAGGACGGGCACTTTTTGGCTGGTCCTGGGGCTTTGTCACGAGTCCGGGCTGACGTTTACGATAACCCAGACATCAATATGACCAACGATGGAAACACAGTTGATTTAGAAAAAGAGATGGCCGAGTTGGCAGAAAATACAATTTTGTACAAAGCAGCCTTGCGCTTGATTAACAAGAAGCTGGGAACCATGCGGTACGCGGTGACGGAAGGATCTAGATAATGAGTGATTTTTCAAAGGCCCTAGGCGTTTCCAGTAGCGGTTTAAGCGCTCAGCGCATGCGGATGAACACCATTTCGTCCAATATTGCCAATATCAACACGACCAGAACCCCTGAGGGTGGCCCTTATCGTCGTAAGGATGTGGTTCTNGAGTCCATGCCNGAAACTAGAAATTTCGGGGAAATCCTAACTTCATTACCCGATCGCAACGTCCAACGGGTCCAAGTAACAGACGTCCATGTCGATCGTAAAGCACCTATACTTAAGTATGANCCCAACCATCCAGATGCGAATGAAGACGGGTACGTGGCTTATCCCAATATTAACCTGATGGAAGAGATGACGAACATGATTCAAGCGACCCGATCTTACGAGGCCAATGTTTCGGCGATGCAATCGACCAAAGACATGGCCCTAAGTGCATTAGAGATTGGGCGCTAAAGAAGTCTAAGATAGACTAATTACAAACGGAGTTAGCCATGGACGGCTTATCAATATCAAATCTTAAAGGTGTCTTAGAGCAAGGCGAAACACTGAGTGAACTGAAAAAAAATAAGTTCAATCAGGAGTTTGAAAAGCTCAAAGCCGAACAGGGGTTCAAGACCACATCGAAATCCTTTTCGGACACGTTGAATGACGCCATTGGATCTGTGAACCAGGCTCAACAAAAAGCTGACCGGATGATGGAAGACCTTGCCACCGGTAAATCCAAAAATATTCCTGAAGTGATGATCGCAACCGAAAAGGCCGACATCGCGATGAAGTTAATGATGCAAGTTAGAAACAAAGTGATCGATGCGTACCAAGAGATCATGAAAATGCAAGTGTAGGACGTTGGATAAGGTTGTTGGGGGTTACCATTGAATAAGCTATTTTCACATTTAGTCTCGCAGTTTAGGGACTTTTATAAGAACCTCACGCCGGTAAGGCGATTGTCGCTTCTTGGGGCTGCGGCATTGACCTTGGTGTCGATCATGATCATTTCTGTGATGATCACGGGGACAACCTATGAAGTTCTTTTGGATGACATTCCTAACGAACAAGTCGCAGTTGTCGTTCAACAACTAGAACAAAACAATATTCCCTACCGCCTTGAAGCTAATGGAAAGCAAGTTGTTGTTCCTAAAAATTTACGTCACTCGGCTCAAATGGTGTTGATGACCCAGTTGGGACCAACTCATGCTAGTTTGATTGGCTTAGAGCTTTTTGAGAAGCAAGACTTCGGTGTCACCACCTTCGCTCAGCGGGTGAACTATCAGCGTGCACTACAGGGCGAGCTGATGCGTTCGATCAATACGCTAAGTGNTGTTAAAAAATCAAAAGTNAATTTGGCATTGCCTCCNAAGAAAACCTTTTTAGAAGAGGCTGGGCATCCAACAGCCTCTGTCGTAATTGAAATGCACCCTGGTAAGAAGCTTTCATCTGATCAGGTGTCAGGTATTACTCACTTGGTCGCAAACGCNGTCCAGAATATGAAGCCAGAAGACGTCACTGTCGTCGATGCTTTAGGGAAGATTCTGTCGAAAAAAGGCGATGGAAGTTCAGCAATGTCGGCAGAGCTTTTGGATATCAAAAGTAAGATTGAATCAGACCTTGAGTCTCGTGTGATTTCAATGCTTTCTAAAGCTGTTGGNAACGGAAAAGTCACAGCTGAAGTCAACGTGGCTTTAAATCAAAAGAAAGTTGCAACAATTCAAGAGTCGGTCGATCCCGACGCGACTGCTGTATTGGGAAGCGCTGTTGAAGAGGAAAGTTTGAATGGGGCTCGAACCAATCCAGCTGGTATCCCTGGGGCACGAGCGAACCTTCCTGGAGCCGACGACCAGGGTGAAGTTGGTTTTCGCCAAAATGTCGTAAGAACGACAAACAACACCAACTTCGTCGTTCCAAAGACGGTCCGAAATATCGAAGAGGCNCCAGGCGCAATCGAACGCATTAGCTTAGCGATCATGGTTGATGGANTTACGACCATGAAGACCAATGAAAATGGTGAAGTCGTTGAGAATTATTCAGAGCGGCCGACCGAAGAACTTCAAAAACTGGTCGACTTGGCTAAGGAAGCTGTTGGTTTTAGCGAAAAGCGAGGGGACAGTGTCCGTATTGAAAACCTGCGTTTTCAAAAGGAAGACTTTTCGGAAGCCGATCGTTTGTTGACGACCTTAGACCGCAAAAAATTGGTGCGCTCGTTGTTTAAGTGGACGTTACTAGGGCTAAGTTTAAGTCTTTTCTTCTTTATCGTTGTTCGTCCTTTTATGAGATGGATCACCGACTCATTTCAAGACTCGGTTGAGGATCTACTGCCCCGAACGATCGAAGAACTTGAAGAGCTCCAATCTGTCGATAACACTTTACCTGGGATGTCAGGAGCGCTTCCAGTTCTAGAAGAGGCTTTGGACCCGGATAAAGCAGAGAGCGAACTTTTGAAAGAGCGTATCATGAGCTTGATGAATCGTGATGTTGAAAAGGCCTCGGGCGCCTTCAGTCTATGGCTTGTTAGAAGGGATATGTGATGAATCCGTTTAAACTACAAAAAATTGAAGGCATCAAATATGAGAACCTTCGCGGGTTTGAAAAGGCCGCTATTTTGTTGAACTATTTGGGGCCAGATGCGGCGAAAGTTTTGTTCAAAAATTCGGATGATGCGGATATTAGGAAGCTTCTTGGATTGATGCAGAAGTATCGGATCGTTCCCATTGAAGTAACAAAGAAAGTTCTAGAAGAGTACTACGAGATGCTAAGTGAATCTCATGAGTACATTTTCTCTGAGGAGGCAGCTAGTAAAGACGTGGTCATTGATGCCTTAGGTGAAGACCGGGCTCGTGGGATCTTGGGTCACTTAAATTCTAACAGTCCGGCGGCTCGAGCTTTGGAAAGTCTAGANCTGGTCGATGCCAAGTCGCTGTCCAACTTCTTGATCAACGAACACCCGCAGACAATTGCTGTTATCTTGGCTCATCTTGAGCCAGAGAAAAAAGGTGAGGTTCTTAAGCGTCTTCCAGAGGCTCTTCAAGCCGAAGTGGTCATGCGTCTTTCAAGCCTTGATCATGTATCGCCAGAGCTTATCTCGGAAGTCGATCGAGTACTTAAGAAAGAGCTACAAAACGTTGGGACTATGGAGCAAGCCACTTTGGGTGGGGTACAGCCTGTGGCTGAAATGCTTAACGTCATGGATAAAAATACGGAAGGTGCCATTATGTCGCGGATCGAAGAGCGTGACCCGATCCTGGCCGAAGAAATTCGAAAACTTATGTTTGTTTTCGAAGATATTATCAAGATCGACGATCGCGGTATCCAGACGCTTCTTAAAGATGTTCCAAACGAAAAACTTCTTTTGGCNCTTAAAACAGCAAACGAAGAAATTAAAGAAAAAGTCATGCGGAACATTTCGTCTCGTGCGGCGCAAATGCTTAAAGAAGATCTTGAAAATATGGGGCCATCACGTCTTTCGGATGTGGAAGGCGCACAGGTTGAAATCGTTAACATCGCTCGACGTCTTGAAGGTGAAGGTAAGATTCTTATCGCTCGCGGTGGTGCTGAAGACGCCTTGGTTTAAGGGGCTATTAGCCAGAATAGATAAGGCGTTAACTTGGGGAATAGGTTATGGGGCTAAAAGAGAACTCGCATATTGTTAGATCAGAAGACAGTCACAAAGTGGTGTTTGACTATGTTCCGAAAAAGTTCCCTGTTCAGCTAGGTCCTTCTGGAAAGGACTTTGTTTCGTCTCAGGAAGCCGGTGGGAGTGATTTTCAAATCAGTGGACTTGTTGCAAATCAAGTTGGTATNGCNGAGGTAAACCGGNGAAANGCTGAAGAGCGGATCCGTAAAGAGGTTTTGGGCGAGTTAAAGGAAGTTCAAGAAAAGGCTTATCACGAAGCCTATCAATTGGGTGAAATTGAGGGAAAAGAAAANGCCTTTGATGAAACCCGCCTTGANATGACCGANAAACTTAAGCGNNTGGATTCNATTATTGCCTCTTGTGANGGNTTGTTGTCNGAAGTTCGAGAGCAGAATGAAAATCAGCTGATTCAACTTGTTGGCCGGTTGGCATCAAGAATTGCCATGTTTGAAGTTGAATCTCAGCCCGAACGAATTGGTCAGTTATTGATGGACCTTGTAGAACGAGTGCAAGGTGATCAGAGAATGGTTATTCGTGTGAATCAAGATGACATGGTTTTCTTGGAAACGCTTAAGGAAAAACTAGGCAAAGAAGATGAGCGCCTCTCGCAGATTAAGCTAGAAAGCGACGATCAAATAGGGATGGGTGGACTTATTCTGGAAACCAATCACGGGATGATTGATGCGACTTTGGAGACGCGTATCAGTAAAGCTTGGCAGTCATTAATGGACCGAGCTCCGCGGATAAAAACGGCTCAAATTCAAGAAGCGGCCGAACAAGAACCTGAACAAGAACACGAAGAAAAAGAAGATATAGAAGAAGGCAACGACGAATGATCATCGATATAAACCGCTATAACGATGCGGTCGAGCAAATGGAAGTGCTTGGTGAAGTCGGGAAGGTGATTCAAGTCACAGGTTTTCTGATCAAAGCCATTGTCCCGGGTGTTCGGGTCGGTAGTCTTTGTGAAATTCAGTCTGGACCCCAAAACCATTTTATGGCTGAGGTCGTTGGATTTGATGGGCAAACGGCGCTTTTGATGCCTCTGGAAGCTTTAAAGCCGATAGGTCATGGTAGCCGAGTGGTCCTAAAAAAAGCACAATCTTTGGTGAATGTCGGTGAAGCTTTGCTTGGTCGGGTTATCGACGGTTTGGGTCGGCCTTTAGATGGCTTGGGGGAAATCGAAACGTCCGCCGCACTGCCTTTGTATGCTGACACACAGAACCCACTAGAACGGCAGCCCATTCGCGAGCCAATGAGTTTAGGGGTCCGAGCTATTGATGCCATGTTAACCGTTGGAAAGGGCCAGCGTGTTGGGATCATGGCTGGGTCAGGTGTTGGAAAATCCGTGCTCATGGGAATGATGGCGCGAGCGTCTTCATCTGACGTCAATGTGATTGCCCTTGTCGGCGAGCGTGGTCGTGAGGTTAAGGAATTTATCGAAGATGTTCTTGGGGAAGAAGGGATGAAGCGATCGATTGTGATCGTCGCGACCTCTGATCAAAGCCCTTTGGTAAGGATGCGTGCGGCTTTTGTTGCAACGACAATCGCAGAATATTTTTGTCGTCAGAATAACGATGTTTTGATGATGATGGACTCGGTGACTCGATTTGCCATGNCTCAGCGAGAAATTGGTTTAAGTATTGGTGAGCCACCAGCCACCAAAGGTTATACGCCAAGTGTCTTCGGTCTGTTGCCGAAATTGTTAGAGCGCGCAGGAAATTTTGAAGGGAACGGAAGTATTACGGGCCTTTATACGGTCCTTGTCGAAGGCGACGATATGGATGATCCCATTGGGGATGCCGTTCGATCGATCGTCGATGGTCATATTGTTCTTAGTCGAAAGTTGACTCATAAGGGGCATTTCCCGGCGATAGATGTCATGCAAAGTACGTCCCGAGTTATGCCGAATATCGTAAGCCGTGAGCATCGTGATTGGGCGATGTCTGTTCGTCAGATAATGGCCCAGTACTCGGATGCGGAAGATTTAATTAATATCGGGGCCTATAAACAGGGCTCGAATCCTAAGATCGATCAGGCGATTCACTATATTGACCCGATCATCGATTTTTTACGTCAGGACATGACCGAGAATTCAGACTGGCCGGCAACCGTTAAAAAGATGCAAGGGGTCTTCGGTGGTGGTGAGGCTTAATGAAGTTTCGCTTTCGTTTTCAGACAGTTTTGGACCANCGTCAAAGGCTTCTTGAGGAAGCACAAGAAGATTATGCCAAAGAAAAGCGAAAGTTAGATGATCAATTGGCTGTTATTCAAAATCTTTACTCGAGTATTGACCAAACTCGGCAGCGAGCGAGTCTTATTCAGACAGAGGGTGGAGCCATTGCGGGGGCTTTAGGCTCCTATGAAGACTTTATCCAGGGCACCAAAGTAAAGATCGAAACGGAGAAGCATAAAGTGCGTGAAATGATGACTATCGTCGAGCAAAAAATGCAGGTGATGATTGAGCGCCAAGCTGATGTAAAGGCCATGGAAAAGTTGCGTGAAAAAGGTCTAGAAGAATTTAAGAAAATGCAGCGACAGAAGGAACAGAAGGAAATTGATGATATCATTGTAGTAAGACACAACAGGAAGTTGTTATGAGCTACGATAGCTATTTCTCGGCAGCCAAGAAGGCAAAAAAATCCGATCCAGGTGCTCAGCCAGCGTTAAGTCCGGCTAAAGAAGAGCTTTTAAAAGAGCTCATGTCACAACGTATTCAAAATCAGAAGAGTCTTCGTATATCAAAGGCCAAAAAGAGCTTAAACCCTCGATGGGTGATGGCTGCGGCATTGTGTTTTGCGTTTGCNTTGTTGGGTNATGCCTATCCACAAGCATTCGANCCAGTGCTTGATCACGTAGAAATCGGATTTCTTGGTTTTGCACAGGCTCAGGACGCGGCAAATAATAACCAGCCCAAGGCCGACAATGCGGCAGCAGCTGCCGAGACCAAAGCGGAGGAGGAAAAGTCTCCGTATAAAGAGTTTCAAGCATGGACGGAAGAAGACTTTAATCATTTCAAAGACTTAGTCGCTCGCAAAGAAGCTTTGGACTCGCGAGAAAAAGAGCTCGAAAAGTTGGAATCTGAATTGCAAAAACAAAAGTCTGAGATNGAACGACGAATGACAAAACTTCAAAAGATTCGTCGCGAGATTTCAAGTGTACTAAGCGCACGAGTGANTGAGGACCAAGAGAAGGTTAAAAAGCTTGTGGAGTTTTACTCGAATATGAAGCCAGCGAAGGCGGCAAAAATTTTCGGGGAAATAAATGAGGATTTGGCAGTGGAAATTTTGGGGCAAATGAAAAAGAAGAACGCGGCACAGATTATGAATCTGCTTGAGCCCGTTAAAGCCCAAAAGTTGTCTGAAAAATTTGCGGGTTACCGCACGAAGTAAGTAACAAGGATTGTTAGCGTGATCGATGGATTGATCTCGAACAATTTAAAAACGGATCTGATGGCTCCAAAACAAGAGCGCACAAATTCGCGCCCCGGAGCCAGGGAAGAGTCTGAAAGCTTTAAGAAGGAGCTTTCAAGGTCTTCTGACCGTCGTGCTACCGAGGACTCTCGTAAGAAAGATGTTGAGACGTCTTCAAGACGGGGTTCTTCAGATCGTGCTGACTCTAATAAAACGTATTCGTCCCGATCACAACGTGAGCAAGTGGCTGCGAAGTCACAGCGAGACGACTCGCGTGTCAGAGAAGAAGATAAGTCAGATCGCCAATCGTCACGCTCGGACGGAGCTGACTATGCGGCATATAATGCCCAGNCCATGGCTTTTGANCCGATTCAGTCTTCAGAGTTTGGTGGATTCGACGAAGTNGCCGGTTCAGCNGGGGCCTCTTCGGCGACAGACGGCTTNTTTATTGATACGAAAAAATCAGATGGGCAAGAAGACCTGTTTGANCGTCTGGACAAGCTGAATGCGGCGGACGGCAAGGTCGTTGATTCTTTGAANCGACGTGGAGCTATTCAGGACTTCATGGCAAAGATGAACCGTGACTTCGGTGTCAAGCCGATGGACCTNGTAAACGCGTTCAGTTCTTTGTCGAATGACGAACTGATGATGCCTCCAAGCCTGACAGTAGATAAGGTTGTTCAACAACTTGGGCTGAACCCGGCTGATCAACAGGTTGCAACTGACTACTTTCAACAAATGTTGATTCGCTCTGAAAGTGAGTCCATGGCCCAGTACCTGCAGGGTTCTGATCGACAGCTATCGCTTGAGGTTATGACTGAAAAGCAGTCGGCCGATCAGAAAATGCAAAAAGGGATCGAAGATCTAACCTCGAAGTTTTTTGGATCAGAAGTCCAAGTTCGCCAAGGTTTGTCTAAGGCCATGGGGCAGCCTCAGCATGTTGCGCAAATACCTTTGAACCAAGCTGCGATTGATCCGTTGATGGATCAGGCGAGTCCGGTTGAGTCTGATTTGAACATGAAATCTTGGGAGCAGCTTGAGTCCGAGATTCTTCAGCGTTTAAACCTTGAAAAAGGTATGACTCCGAACGCAGCTGGCGATGCGTCGATGCAGGTTGCGAACCTAGGGCGACCGCAAGCTCAGTTTGGTGATCTGTCTGAGCTAGATGCTGGTTCAGATCTTGGGCTGCCTGAGTCCATGGACTTATCAGCAGCGGATCTTAGCGATAGCGCTGGGGGTGAGTCCGGGGATGGTTCGGGCGAGTTCCAGGGATTTCAGTTCTCGGGGGCGACAGGGCCGAATGTGAGTAAGCTTGGTGCACCCACGGGTGGGTTTAGTCTTCAGGCCGCTAGTTCAGATGCTACAACCGTCGAGAATGAAGGCGATGTTAGTCAGTTGATTAAGCACACTCAGTTGATGATTAAAAAGGGCGGCGGAGAAATGAAGGTGCAGATGACACCTGAAGGCGCCGGCCAAGTGGCATTGAAGGTCGCCGTTAAAGGGGATCAAGTCCAAGTTGAAATGTTAGCTGAAAACAACGACACCAAGAAGCT
Source organism: Pseudobdellovibrionaceae bacterium (assembly GCA_002686065.1). GTDB lineage: Bacteria > Bdellovibrionota > Bdellovibrionia > Bdellovibrionales > UBA1609. Next base: position 58,166 of record NYZX01000089.1, read on the forward strand.
TTTGGAAAAAGGGCTTGGTGATCTAAAGGCTACATTAGCTTCGCATAAATTAGATGTCGATAGCATTAAAGTAGATGTTTCAAGTGATTTGTCTCAGCAGTTCGAGCGCGAGCAGGATGAGGCAAAGCGCGACTTGGCTCAGCAGTTTTTGCAAGATTTCAGAAATAATAATCGACGCTTCCGTGACAATATGATCGGCGGTATCGGTGGCCGTGATTACAACTCTCAGCTGGACGGTAGTGCAAGAAACGAAGCTCAGCGTGTGGATGCCAGTAAGAAGAAAAACCCGAACCGACGTATCGACTTAGTCGCGTAGATGGATTGATGGAATGATTAGTATTAAGCAAGGGACTCAAACATTTTCGACCGCCAAGCAGCCAGAAATGCAGGGCAATCCGCAAGAGCAAAAGATCTCTGCGGAAGATCGTCGAAAGTATTTTGGGGATCAAGAGCTTGGCGACATTCTAAACAAGGTTGCCGATCCAAACTGGGTGGATCCAGCAAAAGTCCGGCGCTCGGTAGGAAGTGATAAACTGGATAAAGATGCTTTTCTGAAGTTACTTTTAGCACAGCTTCAGCATCAGGATCCGACAAACCCTTTGAAGTCGCATGAAATGGCGGCTCAGTTGGCTCAGTTCTCAAGCTTAGAACAGCTTTCAAATATCAATAAAGGCATTGAGTCCATGGCTCAAAGCCAAAGCCCTGATACGAACTTTGACGCTTTAAAGCTGATTGGGAAGGCTGTCGAGACGGACTCTGGGCAGATTATTCGCACTGAAGGTGACAAGGGTCACGAGATCAGCTTTAAGCTAATGAAAAGTGCGACGGAAGCTGAAGTTAAAATCAAAGACTTGGCTGGCAACGAGCTGAAAACCTTGAAGCTTGGAAATCTTCCTGAAGGGAAGAATGAAGTGTATTGGAATGGTGTGGATGAAGAAGGGACAGTGGTCCGGCCTGGAAGCTATAAAGTTGAAATTGAGGCAAAGGCCTCAAACGGAAGTAAAGTTCACGCCGAGACCAAAATTAAAGGCACGATTTCGGGTGTGAATTTTACCCCGACAGGCCCACTATTGATGATTGGAAGTCAGAAGGTTCCGCTTAAAGACGTGAAGACCATTACGGATCCTGAGCCCGTTGTAGGCCGTAAGGAGTCCGTAAACAAAATTGAAGTCGGAGACCAGAACACGAAGGCCACGAAAGAGGCGTCTCCGTTAGTACCGGGTGGAAATCTTGAAAGCCTAGGGCTAAGCCGAGGCATGGTAAACAAACTTGAAAAACAAGGCATTGATACGAAGGTGAACTAAGTGAAACCGATTGAAGGCTTGAACAACCTAAACCCTATTAAACCCGCGTCGGGTTTAGGTGGATTAGATCGCCTTCAAAAACCCGGGAAGCCGGGTGAGTTCCAAGAGGCCTTGAATGCCTTTAAGGATAAAGCGGGTGTTGGGTCGACTGATGCGGTCGGTGGATTGAGCTTTTCGAACCATGCGGTGGATCGAATGAGGTCTCGGGGAATTCACTTTGATGCGGCGACGTTGCAAGGAATTGAAAAGGCGGTTGGCAAGGCTGCGGCTAAGGGATCGTCGAATACATTGGTTTTAACTGAAAATGCAGCACTTGTGGTGAGTGCGAAGAACAATAAGGTCGTGACTGTGCTCGACAAAGCGATGATGAAGGAGAATGTGTTTACGAACATAGATAGCACAGTACTTGTTTAAGTGGGGTAAGTTCTGCTTTAGGGGCGTTCAGGAAGAACAACTTAAGGTAGATCAAAGAAAATAGAGATTTGGGGCTGGACCTAATGCAGGAGGCCCCTCCAACTGACAGCGGACTGATTGAAGCTGTCGACAGACATGGAGGTCGATGATGGGAGTTCTATCATCTCTGTACACCGGTGTATCCGGTTTGAACGCTCAAGGGCAAGCACTAGGTGTTATCGGTGATAACATCGCAAACGCAAACACTGTGGGATTTAAGGCAAGTCGCGCAGAATTCCAAGACATCATTTCAACCAACCTAAAGGGGATCCTTGGTGGTAACCAGGTTGGGCGTGGTGTGAAGATTGGTGCTGTAAACCCGATCCTTGTGCAAGGTAACGTCGATTCAACCGAAAAAGGAACGGATTTGGCGATTTCAGGGGATG